>NZ_JBEGDB010000185.1:0-15902 GCF_043638955.1 Bradyrhizobium sp. 31Argb
TCCTGCCACCCGAAAACTTGCCGATCCTCGAATGGCTCGGTATCAAAACGTCAAAATCACTGTGATGAACCACTAGAAGGTACCTGCAAGCCGAGTCGCCACAAGAAAATGGCCGGGCTTTCGCCCGGCCGCCGCCATTCGGATATCTATCTCGGGTTTGCCGCACTACCTCGATCGGGGGATCACAACGCCCGGTTACTCTCCTTCACCTTCTCCGCATCCAGATACACGTCGCTGCCCATCTCCCTGAACTTCTGGCTCATCGCCGCCATGCCGTCCTCGATGGTGCCCTGCATCGACATCCCGATGCTCGCGGGATCGTTCAGCGTCGCCGCATAGTCCCGCACATCCTGCGTGATCTTCATCGAGCAGAATTTCGGGCCGCACATCGAGCAGAAATGGGCGACCTTGTGGGCTTCCTTCGGCAGGGTCTCGTCGTGGAAGTTCTTCGCGGTCTCGGGGTCGAGGCCGAGGTTGAACTGGTCGGTCCAGCGGAAGTCGAAACGGGCGCGCGAGAGCGCGTCGTCGCGGAGCTGCGCGGCGGGATGGCCCTTGGCAAGATCGGCGGCGTGGGCGGCGATCTTGTAGGTGATGACGCCCACCTTGACGTCGTTGCGATCAGGGAGACCCAGATGCTCCTTCGGCGTGACGTAGCAGAGCATGGCGCAGCCGAACCAGCCGATCATCGCCGCACCAATGCCTGAGGTGATGTGGTCGTAGCCCGGCGCGATGTCTGTGGTCAGCGGCCCGAGGGTGTAGAACGGGGCTTCGCCGCACTCCTTGAGCTGCTTGTCCATGTTGATCTTGATCTTGTGCATCGGCACGTGGCCGGGGCCTTCGATCATGACCTGGCAGCCCTTGTCCCAGGCGATCTTTGTCAGCTCGCCGAGCGTCTCGAGTTCGGCGAACTGCGCGCGGTCGTTGGCATCGGCGATCGAGCCGGGACGCAGGCCGTCGCCGAGCGAGAACGAGACGTCATACTTGCGCATGAGGTCGCAGATCTCGTCGAAATGGGTGTAGAGGAAGCTCTCCTTGTGATGCGCCAGGCACCACTTCGCCATGATCGAGCCGCCGCGCGAGACGATGCCGGTGACGCGGTTGGCGGTGAGATGGATGTAGGGCAGGCGCACGCCCGCGTGGATCGTGAAATAATCGACGCCCTGTTCGCACTGCTCGATCAGCGTGTCCTTGTACAGTTCCCAGGTCAGCTGGACCGGATCGCCGTTGCACTTCTCCAGCGCCTGGTAGATCGGCACGGTGCCGATCGGCACCGGCGAGTTGCGCAAAATCCATTCGCGGGTGGTGTGGATGTTGCGCCCCGTGGAGAGGTCCATCACGGTGTCGGCGCCCCAGCGGATCGCCCACACCATCTTCTCGACTTCCTCCTCGACCGACGACGTCACCGCGGAGTTGCCGATATTGGCGTTGATCTTGGTCAGGAAGTTGCGGCCGATGATCATCGGCTCGAGCTCGGCATGGTTGATGTTGCTTGGAATGATGGCGCGGCCGCGCGCGATCTCGCTCCGCACGAATTCCGGCGTGATGAAGGCCGGCACCGAGGCGCCGAAGCTTTCGCCGTCGGCGAGCGCCGCTTCCGCGCGCTCGAGCTGCTGTTTGCGGCCGAGATTCTCGCGCTCGGCCACGTAGATCATCTCCTTGGTGATGATGCCGGCGCGGGCGAATTCGAGCTGGGTGATCTTGTGGCCGTCGAGGCCGCGCAGCGGCTGGTGATGCGCGGTGAAGGCGCGCGCCGCCTTGTCGGCGGAGAGATTGCCGTTGTCTTCCGGCTTGATCGTGCGCCCCTCATATTCCTCGACGCCGCCGCGCTCTTTCACCCAGGCGAGACGATTGCGCGGCAGGCCGGCATTGACGTCGATCACGATGGACGGATCGGTGTAGGGGCCCGAGGTGTCGTAGACGGGAAGATTGGGCTCGCCGGCGCCTTCGCTCAGGATGATCTCGCGCAGCGGCACCCGCACGTCCGGCGCCGCGTCGGGGGTGGAGAAAATCTTGCGCGAGGAGGGCAGCGGCCCCGTGGTGACGGCGGGAATGGTGGTGTCAGGGTTGGAACGAATGTTCATGGAGTTCCTCCTTAAAACTTCTTACTTCAAGCGGCTTTGGCTGAAGCGCCAAGCCATTGTCTGACCCGCGCATCGGGGTCAGCGTTCTGGGTGATGTCGGAGACGACGGCAATCGAGTCGGCGCCGGCGGCGAAGATCTCCGCGGCCTGCTCGAACTTGATGCCGCCGATCGCAACCAGCGGGATGTCGCCGATGCGCTCCTTCCATTCGGTGATCTTCGGAATCCCCTGCGGCGCGAAGCGCATCGACTTCAGCGTGGTCGGGAAGATCGGGCCGAGTGCGATGTAATCCGGCTCGGCCTTCATCGCGGTCGCCAGCTCCTCGTCGTCATGGGTGGAGATGCCGAGCGTGAGCCGCGCTTTACGGATCTCGGCGAGGTCGGCATCGGCGAGATCCTCCTGGCCGAGATGCAGATGCTCGGCGCCGGCGACGATCGCCGCGCGCCAATAGTCGTTGACGACGAGTTTTGTCGGTGTGCCCCTGGTCACCGCGAGCGCATCGGTGACGATCTGCAGCGCTTCGGAGTCGTTCAGATCCTTGGCGCGCAATTGGATCGTGCCGACGCCGAGCTTGGTCAGCCGCTCGACCCAGGCGACGCTGTCGACGACGGGATAGAATGGATCAGGATACGGCATGCCAGAACGGAGTCCCGATGACAGGAGTGGAGGGGGAGGCGAAATCGCGCGCGTCCATCAGCCCGGCCTCATAAGCGGCGCGGCCGGCCTCGATGCCGAGGCGGAATGCATTCGCCATCGCGACGGGGTCGGCGGCTTTCGCAACTGCCGTGTTGAGCAGCACCGCGTCGTAGCCGAGCTCGAGCGCGTGGGCCGCATGCGAGGGCGCGCCGATGCCGGCGTCAACCACCAGCGTGATGTCGGGCAAGCGGTCCCGCAGCAGTTTTAGCGCATCGCGGTTGGTGATCCCCTTGGCGCTGCCGATCGGCGCGGCCCAGGGCATCACCACCTTGCAGCCGGCATCGACCAGCCGCATCGCCACCGAAAGATCCTCGGTGCAATAGGGGAACACCTCGAAACCGTCCTTGATCAGGATGGAGGCGGCTTCGACCAGGCCGACGACATCGGGCTGCAGCGTGTCGTTGTCGGCGATGACTTCGAGCTTGATCCAGCTCGTGCCGAACAATTCGCGCGCGAGCTTTGCCGTGGTCACCGCCTCGCGCACGGTGCGGCAGCCGGCGGTGTTGGGCAGCACGGTGACGGCGAGCTCGCGGATCAGCGACCAGAACGCATCCCCGGTCTTGCCGCCGGCGGCTTCGCGCCGCAGCGACACGGTGACGATATTGGCGCCGGACGCGCGGATCGCTGCCTGCATGATCGCGGGCGAAGGATAGAGCGCCGTGCCGATCAGCAGGCGGGAGGAGAAGGTCTTGCCGTAGAAGTTCAGCATGGTGTCACCCTGTCGTCCCGGCGAAGGCCGGGACCCATACCGCGTGATCTCTCTTGTGGCATTCCGGCAGACGCTCGTCGTCACAACAAAGCCCTGTGGTTATGGGTCCCCGCCTTCGCGGGGACGACGGGAGGAGAGGGTTTGCGGTCATGGCAATCACCCTCCCTGCCGTGGTGTGATGATCTCGATCTCGTCGCCGGCTTTCAGTGCGGTCTCGGCCCAGCGGCTCTTCGGCAGCACGTCGTAGTTCAGCGCGATCGCGAAATGGGTGCCTTCGTAGTCGAGCTCGGCGAGCAGCGCGTCGACGCTTACAGCGGTTATCTCCCGCGGTTCGCCGTTGACGATCACACGCATCGCATCACCTCATTGTCGATCTGGCCGCGCGCGACGTAAGCGAGCGTCAGCTCCGCCAGCGCCGGCGCAAGCAGGAAGCCGTGGCGGTAAAGGCCGTTCACCGAGATCTTCTTCCTGTCGATCGTGATCCGCGGCAGATTGTCGGGAAAGGCCGGGCGCAGGCCGGAGCCGAATTCGAGGATGCGCGCTTCGGCAAAGGCCGGGTGCACCGCATAGGCCGCGCCCAGAAGCTCCAGCGCCGAGCGGACGCTGACGCCGGTGTCCTCGGCCTCGATCGAGGTCGCGCCCAGCATGAACAGATGATCCTCGCGCGGGATCACGTAAAGCGGCCAGCGCGGATGGATCAGCCGCACCGGACGCGACAGTTCCACCTCCGCGGTCTCGATCAGGATCATCTCGCCCTTGACGCCGCGCAGCTCCGGCTCTCCGTCGCGCGCCGACAGGCCGCGGCAATCGATCACGATGCCCTCGAGATCCTCCGCGCTGATGTCGCTGTTGAACTTGATGGTGCCGCCGGCAGCGAGGATGCGCTCATGCAGCCTGGGCAGCACGCGGCGCGGCTCGACATGGCCCTCGCCCGGGAAGAACAGCGCGTCGCGGAAACGGCCGTCGAGCGAGGGCTCGAGCTGCGCAACGCCTGACGCATCGAGCCGCTCATGACCTTCCGTCATCCGGGCAAAGCGCTCGAAATCGTTGCGCTCGCGCGCATGCGCCACCACCAGCGAGCCGTTGAACGGCGTATCCGGCAATTCGCGCCGCCAGATATCGAGCGAGCGCTGGCCGAGCCGGCTGATGATGGGCTCGGCGACCTCGGCCTCGCAATAGGGCGCCAGCATGCCGCCGGCCCAATGGCTTGTGGATTCCGTCATCGCGGCGTCACTGCGCTCGTGCAAAGTCACCGCGTGACCGGCCTGCGCGAACAATAACGCCTGCCAAGCGCCTGCAATGCCTGCGCCGATGATAGATACGGGGGAATCCCCCCGCGGACTCTTATTCTGGTACATCCCTGTCCCTTCGCCGGTATGACCCGGATCAGGTTCAAAGGGTCACCGCGGTCCCGGATATCGGCCGGAATGGCCAACCCCAAGCGTGCGGTATCTCAGCTCCTCCTCGGAGCACCCCTCGGAACGCGTCTAATGTAAGCAGATGTGCTGAGCTGTCAACGCCGCCTTGCGGCCGTGCCCCTCAGTTGCCGGGGATCTGCTGTGCGTCGGCGTCGACCGCGCTTTCCGGCGTCTCGGCCTGTGCCTGCTCTTTTTGCGATGCGGCGGCGAGCGTCGGGCGGGATTCCCTCTTGGATTCCCTCAGGTGCTGCAGCCGCTGCTGCTTGGCGGCGTAATAGTACCCGCTGGCGTAGTAATGCACGGCGCGGTCGTGGTTGCCGCCGGCGGCACGATAGGCGCCGGCGAGATATTTGATGCCATAGGTGAGGTTGGTTTCGGGGTCGCGCAGGCCCGCCGCATCGCCCTTGTAGCCAAGGCGGCGTGCGGTCGCGAGCTTGATCTGCATCAGCCCGATCGCCCCGCCGCGTCCGATCAGGTTCGGCTGATACTTGCTCTCGCGCACGATCACCCGGTGCACCAGCGTATCAGGCACCAGATTGGCCTGGGCATGGCTGGCGACCAGCGCCTCATATTGCGAACGCTGCTGCGCCTGTGCGGGGGAGCCCAGAAGCACCGCGGCAAAAGCGGCAAGCAAGGCGAGAGCGAAAGGGAATTTCATCGGACGAGATCTCGGCGACGGAATGGTCTGTTCCACTTACGCAACCGAATTGTTGCGGCGGCCGGGCAGCTATGTGGCGAAAACGAGGCGTTATGCGACGGGCTTTAGTAAAGTCTTAGACGACGATTTGCTGCACGGCCGCAAGCGCGTTGTCGCGCAAATGACTCAAACCCGCCTTAGGATTTTGCATGGCAGGCGCGAGGTTCAGCGCCTATGTGCCGGCAACGATAATCAAGAAACGACAATCAACAAGCCAACCAAGAAAAAGTCGATAAAGGGAGACGCATCATGGCCCGCTTTGATTCCGCTGATCTGCCGCGTGGAAATCCTTGCGCACAATGCGGCAAGCCGATCGCGAAGCCGGATTGGGTCGAGCAGGATGGTGGCCGGATATTCTATCTCTGGCATTGCCGCGCCTGCGATTACCGCTTCGAGGCCATTGCGATCTATCCGGAGCACGGCAGCGAGCAGGCGCCGCTGGCCGCCTGAAGTCAGGCCGCCGAGCGCTCCTCTTTTCCGCGCACCGGCAACTCGATCCGCGCAACGAGCCCGTGCGGCTGTTTGTCGTGCAGCGACAATGTCCCGCCATGCGCGAGCACGATCGCGTTGGTGATGGAAAGCCCGAGGCCGAAGCCTTCGGACTCGTCCATGTTGCGCGCCTCGTCGCCGCGCACGAACGGCTCCAGCACATCGTGCTTGCGCGCATCCGAAATGCCGGGGCCGTCGTCCTCGACTTCGATGGTGATGCGATCCGGCGCGATGCGGAGCCGGATCGTCGCCTCTGCGCCGAAGCGGACGGCGTTCTCGACCAGATTGGTGACGCTGCGGAGCAGGTCGTCCGGCCGCACAGTGGCCATCGCGTGGGCCGGGCCGTCGTAATTGACCTTGTGGCCCATGTCGGAAAACTGGTCGGTGACGAGGTGCAGGGTGCTGGCGATATCGGTCAGCGTCATCGATTCCAGTTTGCGGTCGTTGCGCAGGAACGACAGCACCGATTCCAGCATCGCGCGCATCTGGTCGAGATCGTGAAGCATGCGATTGCGATGGGTCTCGTCCTCGATGAATTCGGAGCGCAGCCGCATCCGCGTGATCGGCGTGCGCAGGTCGTGGCTGATCGCGGCCAGCATCTTGGTGCGGTCCTCGATCAGGCCGGTGATGCGCTCGCGCATGCGGTTCAATGCTTTCGCGACCGAACGGATCTCTTCGGGTCCGCGTTCTGGCAGGGGTGCCGCCGCGCCGTCGAGACTGAAACTTTCGGCGGCGCGCGCAAATGATGATAGCGGCGCGGTCAGCGCGCGTGCCGCCCACAGCCCGAGCAGCGCGACGCTGATGACCATGAACAACAGCGTCATCATCCAGGGACCGCCGAGGAACGGCGGCCGGTGCCGATCCGCGAGCAGCCTTGCCGAGATCATCGCGCCGTCGGGCAGGGTGATGCCGATCCTTGGCTCGATCTTTGCGCCGTCGCCCGCCAGCGGAAACAGCCGATAGGCGCCGCCGAGCCGGCGGTAGAGGCCGTGCAATTCGCGCTCATTCAGTTCGCCGGCCGCCGGCGCGGTGCCAGGCGGCAGGCTTTCGACGCCGAGTTGCGGAAAGGCGTTGTTGATGTCAGCGGACAGCCGCGCTCGTTCCGACGGCGCGGCGGTGCCGAGCAGTTGGATCGCGCTGGCGAGCTGGGCATGTCCGCGGTCGCCAAGCGGCTCCGATTGGTCCGGCCGTGAGATGAGGAAGATCGTGGCGATGATGATGTGGATGGCGACGATCGAGGCGACCACCAGCGCCGCGATCTGCCCGCTGATGCCCCTGAGATTGAGGAAGCCGGAGAGCTTCATCGTCAATTGCCCGCCGCGGTCACCGCTTCGACTCTTGGCGTGAACATGTAGCCGCCGGCGCGCACCGTCTTGATCATGGTGGCTTCCTGCGGATCGGGCTCGATCTTGCGGCGGATGCGGCTGACCAGGACGTCGATGGAGCGCTCGAACGAGCCGGCGTTGCGCGCGCCCGTGAGGTCGAGCAGGCTGTCGCGCGACAGCACGCGGCCGGGCCGCTCGCAGAAGGTCCTGAGCAGGTCGAACTCCGCGCTGGTCATGGCGACCTTGGCGCCTTCGGGGTTGTGCAATTCGCGCAGGCGGAAATCGATGCGCCAGCCCTGGAATGTCAGCACGGTCGCGCCTTCGATGGCGCTGGCGTTGCGCGCCGCCGCCTGCCGCCGCAGCACCGCATTGATCCGTGCCAACAGCTCGCGCGGATTGAACGGCTTCGGCAGATAGTCATCGGCGCCCATCTCGAGGCCGAGGATGCGGTCGACGTCCTCGCGGCGCGCGGTCAGCATGATGATCGGCGTCTGCGAGGTCGCGCGCACCTTGCGGCACAGGCTGAGGCCATCCTCGCCGGGCAGCATGACGTCAAGGATCAGAAGATCGACGCGGTGGTCGGTCATCGCGCGGACCATCTCGCGGCCGTCGCCGGCGGTGGTGACGTTGCAGGCGTTGTTGCGCAGATATTTCGCGATCAGGCTGCGCGTCTCGCGGTCGTCCTCGACGACAAGGATGTTCGGCTGCGGTTGGGCCATGCTGACCTTTTTGTCGATGATTCGGGGTAAGCGGCGAAGATTCTTGTTTCCAAATGTTTCTGACGGCTGCGCGGTAACAGGGGGCAACAGGGCAAAAGGCACTGTTAAGACCGTTAACCCTACCGTCGCGGCGAGTTTCAGGCGTACCTATCAGAATCATTTGGAGCATTCCATGACCGCGATCTCGGCTGCCTCCGGCAGCACCTATCAGTCGCCTTTGCAGCGGCTGCAGGACGAACTGCAGTCCGAAATCAATTCCGGCACCATCAGCTCGTCCGATCAGGACGCGCTGTCGTCAGCGCTGACGGATATCGACGCCTCGATGCAGGCGAGCCGCGCCAGCGATCAGGCCGGCGGCACGCGGCCGTCGCCGGACGAGATGAAGTCCAAACTGGATGATCTCATCAACCAGGAGGTATCCAGCGGCAAGCTGACCAGCGACCAGGCGACCGAATTGCAGGGCGTGTTCAAGGCCGCCTTCGCGCAGGGTCCCGGCGGTAGCCACGGCCCTCACGGCGGCGCCGGCGGGCCACCACCGTCGGATGCTTCAACCTCGACCGATGACGCCAGCACCTCCACCAATTCCGTCAGCGACATCCTGCAGCAGTTCCTGCAGTCGCTGCAGGATTCGCTGTCGGCGTCGTCGTCGTCGAGTTCCTACAATTCGGCCGGCAGCGCGAGCGCATCGGCCAATGGCAGTTCGTTCTCCGCGCTGCTGATCGACTACCAGAGTTAAGCCAAGCTCCTTCCCCGCGAAGAGCGCGTAGCCCGGGTGGAGCGCCAGCGTAACCCGGGGCCGCTTCTCAACGTTGACGCAGGTGTCCCGGGTTGCGCTTCGCTCCACCCGGGCTGCGTGCTTCTGCGAAAAGGGAAGGGTGGCTGTTCCATTTGTGGGGTAGGAACCAGTCGTCGAATGTGGCGTTGAACCTCTCGATCATTTGTGGGGAGGGCCAGATGGCAGCCGACGCCAGCACCAATCCGCATCGGCTCATCGCCAGCGATCGCGTCGAAGGCACTGCGGTGCGGCGGCCGAACGGCGAGATGATCGGCCATATCGAACGGCTGATGATCGACAAGGTCACCGGACAAGTGTCTTACGCCGTGCTCAGCTTCGGCGGATTCTTGGGCCTCGGAACCAATCTGATCCCCTTGCCTTGGGTGCGGTTGCGCTACAACACGCGCTTCGAAGCCTATGAGCTCGACATATCAGATGAAGAGTTGAAACGCGCGCCGTCGTTCCGCGCCGACAAGGATTTCGATTGGGGCGATCGGTCGCAGGAGGCCGAGCTGCATCGCTACTACGGCATACCGCCTTATTGGGGCGGTTTCTGAAGCGCATCTTCATCGCTTCACTCTGAACTTTTCGACTTGGCGCTCCACTTTGTTCGGCGTCGCAAGTTCCGTGCTACTTGATACGGAACGCTTGCTGACGTGACGGGTTTTCTCAGCATCGATTTCGAACTGGAGGATCCGATCATGTTAGCGAAGTATACCATCACTGGTCTCGCGGCTTCGGCCCTGCTTGCAAGCGTCGCGTTCGCGCAAACGCCGAACACGGCGACTGGAGATCGTCCGAGCACTGCGGCGACCACGTCAACCACCGCTCCGTCGTCGTTCCACGGCAACTGGCGCGGGTCGAAAATGGCCGGCCTGAACGTCTATAACGACAGCAACGAGAGCATCGGCTCGATCAACGACATGTTGATGGACAAGAGCGGCAACATCAAAGCGGTCGTGATCGGCGTCGGCGGCTTCCTCGGCGTCGGCGAGCATCTGGTCGCCGTCCCCTTCGAGAAGGTCAAGTTCGTCAACGAGCCGGTTGCCTATACCGGCGCGGCGAATACCGGCGCAAAGCCGGCGAGCGGCGCTGGCTCTTCGACGACCACGGGCGCTGCCACAAGCTCGACCTCGAGCGCCAAGCCGAACCCCTGGTACCCTGATCACGCCGTCTACAACGCGACCAAGGAAGAGCTGAAGGCGATGCCGGAGTTCAAGTACTCGACTGAGTAAGGTTCTCGCCTGCGCAAACAAAACGCGCCCGGTTCTGCCGGGCGCGTTCTTGCATCAGGCCGTGTACTCATAAACTCGCGTGACAGCGATCTTGGTCAATCTCCGCTTTGGCCCACCTCGCGGACTCAACTCGGACATCTCCATAGGTCCGAGGAGGGCCAACAACAATCGATCTTGCAGGCACTGGCCTGGCGTAGGTGCGAAAGATCCGAGAAATGCGAAATAAGGTGCGTTTGCGGTTGGTTACTTGCGCAGGCCCCTCCCCATCGCCTCGTAGATCATCGTCTTCAAGTTCAGTTGGATCCGTCCCCCCTGTGTGGGCGACATCACCATGAAGACTCCCAACATGTCGTCCACGGGATCGACGAAATAGAAACTGCCGCCGGCGCCGTCCCAACGGTATTCACCGAGTGGCCAGTCCGTATTCGGAGGTGGCGAGGTGCGCACGGCGAAGCCAAGACCGAAGCCACTGGTGGGGCCCGGAAAATAGAAGGGATCATGAATGATACCGGTCTCCGGCCCAATCTGATCCGACGTCATCAGTGCGACTGTCTCACGCTTGAGGTACCGCTTGCCGTCGAGTTCACCTCCATTCAGCAGCATTTGCAGGAAGCGGGCGTAGTCCCCTGTGGTCGAGGCCAAGCCCGCTCCACCGGACTCCCAGCGCCGCGGCAATGTAGGATCGGTGATTCCAGCGACTCGAGAGCGATCGACAGGAAATCCCCTGGCGATCAGCGGCCACTTCGCTTTATCCGCGACATAATACACAGTGTCGGACATTCCGAGCGGATCGAACAATCTCTGCTTTTCGAATTGGTACAGCGTCTGCCCCGAGACCACCTCGACGACACGGCCCAGCACGTCGGTTGAATGGCTGTAATTCCAGCGCGTTGCGGGCTGATCGGCAAGCGGCAGCACTGCGATCCGGTCGGCGAAGTCGGCGTTGTTGAAATCCCCCGCATACAACAGAGGATTCGCATAGAGTTTCTGCACCTGGGTCTCGCCGTAGAAGCCGTAGGTGATACCCGAGGTGTGCCGCAATAGATCCCTGATCGTGATCGGGCGCTTCAACGGCTCGAGCTTGAGCGGATACTTTCCTGCTTCGTCGGACATATCGACACCGACCTTGGCTTCCGCAAAGGAATGAATGTATTTCGACACGGAATCGTCGAGAGCCAGCTTGCCTTCGTCGACCAGCATCATCGCCGCAACCGACGTAACGGCCTTCGACATCGAATAGATCTGGAAAATCGTATCCGGCGTCATCGGCAGCCCCGTGTCGGGGTCCCGCACGCCGAAGCATTCGAAATGGACTGGCTTGCCGTGTTGTTGGATCAGCAGGATGCCGCCAGGAATCTTGCCGGTCGTGATCTCATTGCGAATGGTGTCGTCAAGCTGCTTCAGGGCCGCGGGTGAAAGAGTTCCTACAGCCGGCGTTTCGGATTCGGCGCGCAGCTCAAACGCCCAGCCGACGACCAGGGAAATCGCGAACGCTGCCGCGGCAAGGCAGCGCAGTGCGGTGTTTCCGGTTTGCCATCGCTTCATAGACGAGCAGCTTAAGGGTTCGCTGGACGCGCCGGCGTTCCGAAGGCGTCTGCTCCAGCAGCACGCAGAACGTCTCCTACTTGCGGCCGATGACCATATAGCAGCCGACGACGTTTTCCAATTGATTGCCAAGGTCAACCGCGATTCGGGGACGAGCTTCCTGCTCGTTACCCACAACGTGGATCGGTCATGCCGCTGCGATCGGATCCGTCGGGGTGGCGAACGGTCGTATCACTCGCTACGAGTTCCACGTACGACCAGGGTCCTCGTGCGAAAGTGTCCGCTTAGGGCAATCGCGTCATTCTTGGCTTATTCGCCGAATGTCTGCTTATCCCGTAACAGCGGCGGAATAGCGGACATACTGCAACCGCTGCTTGGGGCCCAACAGCAGACATAACGAGATCCGGAACGCTCCGCCACTACGTGGTAAAATCAAGTACGATTTTTCCGATATGCCCGCCTTGCTTCAGCGCTTCAAACGCTGAGCGAGCTTCACGCCACGGAAATACCTTGCAGACAACGGGTTCTATATTGTGCGCGGAGATCGCTTTGCACATGCGCTGAAACATCTCAAGGGAGCCGACGGTAATGCCCCGTACAATCACATTTTTCATGTAAATCGTTCGAACATCGAGCGGCTGAGTCCCTCCTGCCAGCATCCCGACAAGAGAAATTGTGCCTTCCAGACGAACGGCTCGGATGCTTTGTGCGAGTGTTCCGGCACCGCCGACTTCGACGACGAGATCAACACCTTTTCCGCTGGTCAGTTGCAGTGCCTCTGCCGCCCAATCCGGTTTGGAGCGATAATTGATTCCATCGGTAGCGCCCAACGCCTTTGCACGCTCCAGTTTTTCATCTGATGACGAGGTTACGATAGCACGTAGGCCCGCAGCAACGGCGAACTGAAGCGCGAAAATCGATACTCCTCCAGTCCCTTGCAGCAATATGGTCTCGCCGGGAAGTAGGCCCGTGCCGTCCAGAACAGCCCGCCAAGCTGTCAAAGCTGCGCAGGGCAACGTAGCAGCCTGAATATCCGTCAGAAAATCCGGCGGTCGAGCAAGCGCAGATTGCGGCAAAAGGAAATGTTGCTGTCCAACACCGAGTTCCGAAGCACCAAGCATGCTGAGCTTTTCAGGTGCGAGCCGGCCGGATTGCCAAGTCGGAAAGAAGGTAGAGCAAACCCGGTCACCGGGCCTGAGTCCCGTAACATCCTCGCCCACTTCTTCGACAATTCCGCACGCGTCAGATAGCGGCGTATACGGAATCGACGGCCCTGCCGTTGAGATGCCGACGATGAGCGCGAGGTCACGATAGTTGAGCGCGGCGGCGGTGGTGCGCACGAGTACCATATCCCGAAACGGGCGTGGCGTTTCCCGGCTCAGAATCTGTAAATCCCCCAGCCCATTCTTACCCGTCACTTGAAGGGTTTCACTCATCGATTCGGCCTCGCGTGAACCCGAAAATCGGACAAGTTGTACTCCGAAATGACCAAACCATGCCAGAGAGTCTCGGTTGCTAGCATCCGATGTCCCTTCCGGGTCAAAATGCGAAAAACTCAGCGCGAGAAAATCTAGTCCGCTAATGCCCTGCTAAGCGGACCTCAACTACAGGTGCCACCACTTCGCTGATGGGCCAAAACCGGACTCACGGCGCCATGCACGTGCGCCGCGCGTCGCCTATTGCTGTGATCTGCTTTCAAGCAGCTGGTCGCGGACCTCCTCCGATACAAAGCGCTCCGCGCGCTGCCATGCCTCGTCGTTGTCGCCGCGGAACTGGAAGTACTTCCGTAACACGACACGCTGGGATGTCGTGTCGATGGCAACAGTCTGCGCCAGCTGCACCAGCGTGCTCATCTTATGAAAGCCGCCGATGATCAGGATCTGCGCGCCGGCCTGTGACGCCGCGCGCAGCCGATCGCGCAACGCCGGTCCGTCGGTCGGACAATTTGGTGCGCAGGAGGACGGCACAAGCTCAAAACGGCGGTCTGCCGTGACATCGTCCCGCAGCGCGGTCATGAAAGCCCGCAATCGCTTTTCATGCACGGCCGTCTGATCGGTGGGCTCGTTCGACGTGTCTCTATATTTGAAATCGTCGACGGAGACAGCCAAAGCGTGGTCGGCGGTCGCGGCGGATGCATCTGAGATGAGGCTGGATCCCAGGAACAGACCGGCTGTGGTAACAGCGTGCAACAGGGAGGCGTGGCGCATGGCGATGACTCGATCTCCCCCTACTGAGGCCATTTTAGAAGATCGATTCTTTCCGCCTCCTGTCGAAGAAATTAATCCTTGGTAACGCTACGCGGCCGCCCATGGCAGCGCAGCGCTAATGTCTGCAGTGGTCAATCGCGACGGTTTTGCACGATCTCTTTTAGGTCCAGTCTACCCCTCAGAGCCGACATGCAGGCGACAGGCTGATTTCGTCGCGAAGGGCCAACACCGGACATACAGTCCCGACGAGGGAATCAAAGTGCCCAATCAAGGAAGGTCAGCACCAATGATCTATCGTCGCGTTGCTTCAGTTTAGCGAGTGCTGGGGCAAGGACCGCATGGGAGCCGTAGGAGCCGAGATGCTCCCACCGGGACCTCCATCATGTTACGGCCGATCTCGACGACCGCGATTCCAGGTGCGTCTAATTGCAATGAAGCGTATGCTCGATTTCACACGCCAAGTCAGTTTCGCTCGAACTTCACGGAGGCGGACATGGGTGCGGCGTGGAAGGCGGACGCGATTCGTACCGTGATCACCGAGGCGACGCTCAAAGATCGCGAAGACGGTCGGGAGCTCCGTCGCCAAGCCAATGACAATACGCCTTGTCTCTTGGCCCGAGAAATAATGCCGGCGCAGTTAATCCAGACACACGCAGGGAGGTTGCCATGCTGACTCGACGAGGATTCGCGGCCGTTGCGTCGTGCGCTATCTGCGGAATTACGGAATTTGCTGCGACAGAAGTGTCGGCCCAAGGCACGCCGCCGGCGACGCCAGGGGTCACGCGAAAGATCTTGTCGCAAATGGATGGCCCGGTGCCGGGGTATGTGACGCTACTTGTCGCGGCGACAATAGAACAGGGAGCCACTGTCGCTCGACACATGCATCCGGGAATCGAATCCGCTTACGTCGTCGAAGGCGGCTTCGAACTTCCCATACAAGGTCAACCGACCCGAACGATGAAGACAGGCGACGCCTTCCAAATACCACCCGAGACGCCCCATGCAGGTGGTAAGCCTGCCGACGCCAAGAGCATCATTCTGATCACGTATGTTTTGGAGAAGGGAAAACCCCTCGCATCTCCGGCGTAGGCTCTCGGGACTGCGGCGCGGCGGTCGCGGCGCTGATCGCTTGTTCAGCGCGGCGATTGCCGCACTCAGGCTCGCGGCGAATGCCTCCTGAAAATTGACCGGCTTGCGGGTGGTGAAGACGTGGTCGCGGCTCCGCGGGGGCGGCTGGTACGGTTTCCGGACTCTGGGTACCGCATGGCAGGCGGCGGCAAGTTCGCTGCGTCTGCAACGGGTCAGATTCGGAATTGGCGGGCCAGCGCATCGTGGGCCGCTTTCCCCCCGTAGCTGACCGACCCTTCGGCGGTCGCGATGGCAGTCAAGGGCCATCACCGGACGCTTGTTGGTCCACGAAAGAGCTTCGGATTGGCCCGTAGACGGACGGCGACGATCGGACCATATAAATAAGGATCCCTTTTAGGGAAAATGTTCGACGAGCAAGGGAGCCCCAAATGTACGGCAATATTCTCTTGAGCACGGATGGATCTGATGTCGCGAGAAATGGCGTTAAGCATGGGATTGGTTTAGCAAAGGCCCTGAACGCTAAAGTGACAGTTATCACCATAACGGAACCGATGCCGGTCTACTATGGGAACGGATACGCCTCGGGATGGACTCCCTCGCGGGAAGAGTTTGATCACTTTGACGCAGCCGGCAAGGAACGTGCACGCAGAGTGCTCGATGAAGCTCGAGCTATGGCGGAGCAGATCGGGATACCTGCAGAACTCTTGCATGTTCCGAATGCGCACCCAGCCACTGCGATTATCGAAACAGCAAAGTCCAGAGGCTGCGACCTAATCGTCATGGGCTCTCATGGGCGTCGCGGCCTCACGAAGCTATTTTTGGGGAGTCAAACATCGGAGGTCCTAGCATTACAGTTGTAATTGACTGAGGATTCTGAATCCATGGGCAACCATGATTCGAAGATCGTGGACGCAGGCA
>NZ_JBEGDB010000186.1:0-15873 GCF_043638955.1 Bradyrhizobium sp. 31Argb
GATTTGCCCGTCGGGTTGATTTGTCGCACCCAAAGCAACCACATCGTCATTGCGAGCGCAGCGAAGCAATCCATAGCACCGCTTGTGGAGGCATGGATTGCTTCGTGGAGCCTGTCATCCGGCGCGCGTTCGCGCGACCCGTTGGCTCGCAATGACGGTGGCTATCGAATGGGGCGGGCCGATTTCCGCGATCGACTTACATCAGCCCAAACCGCAGGGTCTGGTTCGAGGATGAGAGCATCGCATGGCAGAGCGAAGCGAACCGACAAACCCTACAGCCTTCCCCTTTCGTCCGTGGTCAGCTTTTTCTTTTGCTCCTCGGTCAGTTCGCCATTGCCAACAACCTGAAATCTGCTGTCAGGCTGGTAATCCTGCGGCTCAAGGCTGCTGCGCTCATCATCCTTACGGCGTTGATCACCGTTGGGGGCGCCCTCGCCTCCGCCGAAGCCGAGGAACTCGACGATGATGATCGACGGACGATCGCTGGTACTGGGCGCGGCCGGCTGGGCCTGCTGCGTCGCTGCCGTCATGTTGCTGCTGGAGGCCAAAGCGGCGACCGGCGGCGCCTGCACCGTGGGCACGCCGGTGACATTGCCCTGCGCCTGGATGTTG
The DNA here is from genome assembly GCF_043638955.1 of Bradyrhizobium sp. 31Argb. Classification (NCBI taxonomy): domain Bacteria; kingdom Pseudomonadati; phylum Pseudomonadota; class Alphaproteobacteria; order Hyphomicrobiales; family Nitrobacteraceae; genus Bradyrhizobium; species Bradyrhizobium sp. 31Argb. The sequence continues at coordinate 613 of NZ_JBEGDB010000186.1, forward strand.
GAGGCATTGACGATCTGGAGCGCCGCGAGGTTGACGTCGGCGCCGGAACGGATGCCCGCTTCGCCGGCATCGATGGTCCCTAAGGGCGCGATGAGGTCGATGCTGCCGCCGGGAACGCCCGGCACCGAACTGCGCGATGCGATGCCCGCACCCGAACCGGGCACGGCCGGCGACAAAGTGACCATGCCATAGTCATCATAGACTCGCCGCGCCGGCGTGTAGACGATCGTGGTCTTGGCGCCGCGGCCGGCGTTGATGTCACCCTCCGCCGACCAGGCGAGAACGTCGCCGCCGAAGGTCGTCATGATGCGCGACAGGCCGAGCAGGATCGAGCCTTTGGAATAGAGCGCGATGTCGCCCTGCCCCTGGGTAATGAGGCCCGACGACGCCGGCGGCACCTGGCCTTCGACACCCACCACTTGCTGGCCGCCCGGCGTCAGCATCTGGATGCTTCCGCCATAGAGCGTGCGCACGCCGGATCCTCCGAATATGGTGATGTCGCCACCATATGTGATTGGATTGCCGTTTGCGCCCTCCTCAGGGAACAGAGCCGCGATCGCCTGGCGACCGCGCAGATAGGATTGGAAGCGGCTGCTCTCCGGATCATTGTATTCGCGGCCGCCGGCCTTCAGCTCGGCGAAATAAACCTGGCGCAGGAAGATCGCCTGCTGCTCGGGCGCGAGCGCCGCAAAGTAGGCGCGCGCGTCCGCGACGGTCGATGCCGCGAAGCCGTAACGCTCCGCCAGCCAGGCCATCAGTTCACGCTCATAGGTCTTGGCGACCTTGCCAGGCTGGTCGGCAAGCGGCGTGCCGGCAATTGCGAGATTGGCCGGATCGAGATAGGCCCAGAGACCCGCATAATTCGGCCCGTTGGGGCCGGCGCCCGCCTGCATCAGGATCGACGCGCCGGGTCGCGTATCGCCTGCGGCGAGAGCGCCGATCGAGACGATCGAGCCCTTGTCGCCGAGATAGAGGTTGCGGCCGGCGATCACTTCGAGCGAACCCGGTCCCGCGACTTGCACCTGAGCGTAGAGGATGTCGCGGCCGGCCTCGATGATCGAGACATCGGTCGTGTCGTTGTTCAGGATCAGGCTTGGCGTGTCCTGAAGTTCTGGATCGGTGGTCTGGCTGCGATAGGCGTTCTTGCCGAAATTGACGATGTCGCGGCCGGCATAGATGTGGGCCGGCATGGCCGTGCGATGACGCGGCAGATATTCGCCGTTCACGAATTGCGGTGTGGGATCGCCGAGCGTGAAATTGACGATGTCGCCGGTGAGCGCGTAGACGCGGATGAGCTTGTCGTCGCCCGCGTGCAGATTGGTGGTGACGGTATCCGGCTGGAACTGGAAATAGGAGTTGCTCGATCCCGGCCGGAACGGATTGGGGATCGAATTGGGATCGGTTTGCGCGCCGGACACGCTCCAGGCGGCCGCGGGGACCGTATTGATGCTCCCGACGCGGAACGCCGCCGCATAGATCGAGTCGCCGGCCAGGAGTTCCAGATAGCCGTCGCGGGACGGCGCCAACTCGATCCGCTGCCGACCTGCCCAGTACAGGCTGCCCTGCGCCGCGACCGCTTCGAAGATCGGCGGCAGCATCGCCCGGTTCGTTTGGTCCTCGCTGCCCCATATTTCGTTCTGGCTGAAGCCCGAGGTATTCAGCGGCACCATGTTGCCGCCCGCGGAGAACAGCGTGATCGCGCTGTCCGAGCGCCACAGCGAGAAGGCCGGGCCAGTGACGGAAATGCCGATGGGATAGATCATGCCGGGATCTCCGGCGCCGCCGAAGACGAGGTCGCCGCGCGCCTGAAGATTGGCCGAACCGTCGCCGATGACGATCACCGGCCCGCCGACTCCGCCATCAGTCTGGAGCATCGTCGCCCGATAGAGATCGACCGCCCGCGGATCGTTCGGCGCGCCGACGCCGTAGGCCAGCAGCGCGGAGCCGATGGCCCCGGCCTTGACGGCGATGTCGCCGCGCAGATTGGTGAAGGAGCCGTTGAGATCGTCTGTAGCAGTCGGTGTGGTGAGCGGGTTGAGCCGGCCGCCGATATCGACGGAGAGATCGCCGCCGCCGGTCTGCAGCAAAGTGCCGCCGGTCACGACGCCGTCCGGCGTCTTCGTCACCGAGGTGACGCGGCCGCTTCCGCCCACCGCGAAGACGAGGCCGGTGCTGGTACGGAGCGCGCTGCCGGGACTGTCGATCGCGACGAGCGCGCCGGCATTGCCGCCGACGTCAACCGCCAGGTTGCCGCCGCCCAGAGTGCCGAAGCCGGAGAAGCCATAGAAGAGGTTGGCATTGGGTCCGCCATAGGCCCCGAAGCGGATGCCCCAGGCCGCTGGCGTCGTGGCATCACCCTGGCGCACCAGCCAGTTGCCGACCGAGTAATTGTTCTGGCCCGCAGACGAAACATCGTCCACCCAGAGAGAGCCCGTGAGATTGCGCCCGGTCGCGATCGTCAGATCGCCGCCGTTTTCGGTGAAATAGCCGCCCTGCGAGGTGACGCCGGCATAGGCGCCGCCGACATCGATCTGCGAGCCGGCGGTGTAGACGCCGAAGGGCGTGTCCTGGGTGAGGTCGCGCCCGGCGATGAGATCGAGATCGCCCGTGCCCGTGCGGATCACGCTCGGCAGGACCTTGCCGGCCGCGTTGACGAGCGAGTTGGAGAGCAGCATGTTGCCGCCCGCCCCGAGCGCCGAGAGCGATTGCACCGCACTTGTGTCCGCGCTGGTGCCGTCGGCACCGCTGACGAGGCGGATCGACCAGGATTGGCTGCCGGGCGCCAGCATCGGCGCGCCCGCATGGTTGGCGATAAGCGCCAACGAGACGATCGTCGTTCCCGTCGGCAGGACGGCGCCGGAGGGCAGCGTCTGGCCGGCCTGCAGTGCGACCCTGGCGTTACTGATGACGGCGGCGAGGTCTGTATTCCTCGGAATGACCGTGCCAACCGGAAGCGTCGCTACGCCCGAACCCGGCAACTTGGTTCCTATCCCGTAGACCGAATTGCCCGGAATGACCATTTGGGGGGCGTCACCGACATTGATGACGGTCCCGACCGGCAGGATGGTGCCCACCGGTATGGTCTGGCTCGAGTTGTAGGTCGTTCCGTCCGGCAGCACGACGCTGCGGTTTACAACATTTGCGAGCGACAGGTTGTTGCCGAGCTTGATCGACCCCTCCAACGTCCAGCCACCGGGCGTGTCGGCGGCGCGAATGACCATGTTGCCCGTACCCGTGAACTCGAACGGGATGGAGACACCGCGCTTAACGGAATTGCCCTGTGCAAGGACGATGTCGAAGTCCAGTGTCGCGAGCGGAATGCTCGATCCTGCTGCGACGGTGATCGCCTCGGTCAGCGTCCGGGGGCTGGTCAGCGTCTCGGTGCTGCTGCTCACATCGTTCGGATTCGCGACAGGATTGCCGAAGCCGTCCGTGATGCTGCCGTTCACGGTGAGGTTGCCTGGTGCGCGGACGACGAGCGAGCCCGATTCCGTGGCACTGTAGGTCTCGTCCGACGTGCGCAGGCTCGCGAGATCAAGATTGCCCTTGACCGTGAGATTGCCGCTCGAGGATGAATTGCCACCAATCTCGACGCCCGGCCGCAAATGATAGGCGTCGCCATAAGCGGACAGGCCGGCGGTGCGGCCGGCGAGACCGGCATTGGCCAAAGCCGCGTCGATGAAGAGCACATTGCGCGCACCGATCTGGTTAAGACCGAGCACGCCGTCCGCCCCCACCGGATCGGCACCGCCATTGTCCTGCACGATGCTGCCGTCGGCATCGGTCGGCGAATAGGTCCAGAACGCGTTCAGCGCGATCTCCGCCGCGCCACGGATAGTCAACGGGCCCGCGGCATCGATCCGCGCGTCGCCGCTCGTCTCGCCCGTGCGGCCGGTATTGAGCACCACCTTGCCGCGCCTCGCACCGTCCGGCGAGCTCAGGTCCAGCGTGGCGCCGCTGTTGAGCCGCAGCCAGCCGGCCGTCGCGGTCAGCTCGATGCGGCCGCGGTTCTTCGCCTCGATGGCAACGCCATCGCTGTCGGTCTGCAGTTCGGTGCCATGCACATCGAGCACAGCAGTGGATGCAATGGTCAGATCGTTCTTGGCCGAGAGCCGGATGGAGCCCGGTGCCGCGCCGCTGGCGTCGATCCGGCCGTTGACGGTCAGGCTGCCATTGTCCACCGACACGACGACATTGCGCGCCCTCACCTCGTTGCCGATGGCGAGATCGCCTTGCTTGAGCGCGAATTCGCGCCTCTCGAAGAACCCTCCTGCATTCAGGGCGGTGTTGATGCGCGCAAAGCTTTCGCTCTGGGTGCCTGTCGGGCCAATGAAGTGCGCTCTGAGCTTGAACGAGCCGCTCTCGTAGCCTGCGGTGGACGAGCCCTTGAACATGCCGTCGATCGACTGCAGCGGCGTGCCGTCCAAGTTGACGAAGACGATGCCGCCGCCGCCGGCCCCGTCGGTCGCCGACATCGTGACCGAACCGGCATGGTTGTTCACCGCGGAAACGTCGAACGTCGCGCCGCCCTGGACGATGATGCTGCTATGCGCGCTCTCCAGAATGAGGTCGCCGCCCCAGGAATATTTGGTGACGTCCTTGAAGGGGATGGCGCGGCCCGCCAGGTCGATGCGTGTGCCGTCATCGATCTGAAGCGTCTGGGCCGCCGTCACCGTCAGCTTGCCGGAAGGCAGCACGACGGTGGTGTCGAGTTGGACCGCCCCCTGGACGGATGCGAGGTTGATCGTGGCGCCGAGCGAGTCCGCCGAAGCGACGCCGGCGGGCGCGCCTTGCGGGGCGACGACACGCAATGTGCCGCCGGAATAGACCGACAGCACCGAGCCGCTGTCGCCGGTCAGCAGCGGCGTGACCAGGTTCAAGGCTGCCTGCTCGCCGGTATAGGTGGCCGGATCGAAGGACGAGGTCGGGCTCGCCCCGGTCTGCCAGACGGCGAGCGTGTTGAGGTTGTTCGAGGTGATGCGCTCCGAGGCGTTGAGGTTCACGGTCTCGAAGCCGAGCATCAGCCGGTTGAACTGGACCGTGTTGAGCGGCCGCGACTGCTCAAGATAGCCGAAGACGATCTCGCGCGCCGCCACATTGAAGATGCCGTGGCCGGTGCCCGGCCCGTCTGCGATGATCGCGCCGGGCGCGGCAGGGCCATAGATCGGCTGGCCTGAACCGGTCGCACCCGTCCGCAGCGAACGGCTCGACCATACCAGCCGATCGGTGGTCAGCGTGACGCTGTCATTCGCACCGCCATGGCCGTAGATTGCGGGCGTGCTCAGCACGAAGCTTTCGAGGACCGACACGCCGTTCTCGTCGAGCGTGGACAGATTCACGGAGCCGTAGAAGTTGACCGAGTTTCCGGCCGCCAGAATAAGATTCTTCATTCCGGGCGCGCCGGTGACCGGATCGCCCTGTACCAGCCTATCGAGTACCGCCTGATCGAGCGACAGCCCGCTCGGCAGGATGCCGGCGGACGCCGCGGCCGCAAGCTGCTCCGCGGTGCCGATATTGATATAGGGCAGAGCCAGTTCGAGATCGCGCGTTCCGAAACGGGCGCCGTCCTGCATGACAACTCCCTGGCCGGCGGTGAAGGCGATCGAGCCTTCGCTGTAGAGCGAAGAGCCGTCCTCGAGAGTGATCCTCGACGTCGTGTTCAACCGCCACGGTTCGAGGGAGATCGAGCCATTCGAGACCGCCAGCAGGGCCGGCGCGCTGAACAACAAGCCGGTGGCGACCGTGTCCGGCGCCATCAGCCCGTGGCCGAGCGTATTGACCGACGCCCCGGACTTCACCGTGATGTCCTGGTTTGCGGCAAGGATGACCTGCGAACCCGTCAGCACAACCCCGTTTTCCAAGATGAGCGAGCGGACAAGGCCGTCGTTGGTCGTGAGTTCGAAGACCGGATTTCCAGCAGTATAACTGGCCCCGGGCGCGGAGCCGACATAGAGGTTAGGCGCTCCGACGTCGGCGATCTCGGACGCGGCAACGGTCGTGACGCTGCTGCTGCGGATTGTTGTGCTGCCCCCTCCCGTGATCACCATATCGGTGTTGTACGAACGGTTGGCACCGCCACCGCCGGAAACCGCCAACGTTCCGCCATACCCGCCCTCGCCTGGCGTGAAATCAGCGAAGCCGTCGAAAATGAGTGCCGATTCCACGCGCGGCGCGCTGCCCGTAGCCAATGTCGAAAGATTGAGGGTCAGGAACTTGCCGTCGGCCGCCATCAACGGACGGGCCGTCCCGAAGGTCGCCGCCTGCGCGAGCTGGAAGGCCTCGTAGCCCTGCTCGTTGTATTGTGAATAGGTGCGCAGAGTCGCGCCGGGCGTGACGATGGCGCGGGTCAGCAATGAGTCGCCGATCGAGGTGTTGGCCACGCCGCGCGTCGCGCTCGTCAGATAGGACCCGTTCGACAGCGACTGGGCCGCCGCAAATCCTGTCGTCCCGCGCGCGCCGAGCTCGACGCGGTAGGCCCCGGGCAGCAGCGCATAGTTGGCCGGCAGCAGCGTGTAGGTGCCCTTCGGCAAGCCGGGTACGCCGGCCGGAATCGTGATCTGCTCGCCGATGCCCGGCGCGGCGCCGGTCCAGGCCGTGGAGTAGCCGCCCACCGGCGGCGCGATGTCGGCGCCCGGCACGATGGCAAAGACCGGGTTCCCGGATGAGCTGTAGCCATAGCCGGGATTGGCGTCGGCGAGCGCGTTGACCAGCACGTCGACCGAGCCGCCGCGGCCGGAGACGAAGGCCGCGCCCGCCAGCGTGCCGCCGCCGGAGAGGTCGAGCACAGAGCCCGGATGGCTGACGACGTTGTGACCCGTCGCGGTGATGCCGAGGCGCCCGCTGCTGCTGTTGTTGAGGTAATTGCCGTCGGCATCCTTGACGATCGTTCCGGTGAGCAGGTCGTAGGAGAGCGCCTCGCTGCCGTCGACGGTGAAGCTGACGCCGTCCACCGTGCCGCCATAGGGGATGACGAGCCCCCTGGCGCTGACCGAGGTCAGGCTGCCCGGCAGGAATTCGACGAGGCCTCGCGTCACCATCTGCGGGTCAGCCGCGGCGAGCGAGATCGTGCCGAGCGGAGCGAGCAGATTGCCGCCCTGCCGGATCGTCCCAGCCGTCAGACCGAGCGAGCCGAACACCGAATAGGGCGCGGCGACCGGCGCATCATCGTGCCGCCCGATCGTGATCGTGCTGGTGTTCTCAGTGCCGAAGGGAATCGTCGGCCGGCTGCTAATATCCACCGCCGTGCCGGCATAGAGGCCCGCCTTGGCGCCGGTCACCGGATAGATGCGCCGCGCGATCAGATCGAGATCGCCGGTCACGGCGAGCGTCCCCGTCATGAACCGCAGGTCGCTCCGGCTGTCGAGCGTCAGCTTCGCGGCATAGGCGTTCATCTGGCTGGCGACGTCGATCAGCCCGCCATCGACGGTCAGTGTCCCCGTCGCCGTATAGGCCGGCAGGATGGAGGGGAGCACCTGGAACAGTCCGGCCTCTCGCATGAACTGTCCGTCGAGACTGACGTAAGGCGCGGACACCGTCGCGTGGGCGCCGTTGACGGAATTGTAGAGGCCCGACGTGCGCAGCGCGATGCTGCGGCCTGCCGCAAGGTTCACGTCGCCCTCGAACACGATTCCGGTGCGCGCGAACAGCGACAGGGTGCCGAAGCCGCCCTCCGCGACCTGCTCGGCACTGAGATTCGCGTAGCCGGGTCTGAGGTCTTGCTGGGCCGCACCAACCTGAAGATCGGCCGGCAACGCGCTCGCTGCCTTGTCTGGGAGATCCGTATCGTCCTACCCGCCTGCAGGCGCGAAGGCACGATGTCGCCCGAGGCGTAGCTGTAGATCGGCGCTTCGAAATTGATCGTAAGCATGCCGCCCGAGGCGCCCGCGCCGCCCGCACGGGCGAGCAGCGTGCCGTCATTGTAGATGCCCTGATAGGAATCCAGGACGATGCTGCCGCCATTGCTGGCGACAATGCGGCGCGCGTAACTCGTCTGTCCGGCCGCTCCTATGTTTGTGATGTCGAGCTCGGCGTTGGTGCCCGAGACGTCGATCACCGCGCCTTCGCGCACTACGACATAGGCGTCGGCGGACAGATAGGCGTTCTCGTACAGCGTGTCCTCGCCGCCGAGGCTGCCGAGCACGACCTTGCCGCCGTCCGGCACCACGCCATAGACCCGCCCGCGGGCATCGACCGCGGTGACCGCCCGCGCCGAGGCGTCGAGCCGGGCATGCTCGCCGATCCAGACCGAGAGCCCGCCGACGTCCTTATTGCTGAATCGGTTGGCGTTCAGGACGGTGATCTCGCCGCCATGGGCGGTGATCGTGCCGTCGATATTGATCTGCCCGCCGCTGGCGATGTTGACCTTGCGGCCGGGATCGACGGCGATCGACGCGCCCTGGGCGATCGTCACACCGCCGCCCGAGAGCCAGCTGGTGTCGCCGTCCACGCTGCGGCCCGACAGCAATTCGAGATCGACGCCGCCGCGCTGGGTGAGCGTCGTCGCTATTGGGTCGGCGATATAGACGTCCGGCAACCATACGCTCAGCGCGTCCGACGGATCGCTGCCGGTCGGTACACCGTAGACACCTGTATCGAACCGGTAGATCGGCATGATCGGCGCAACCACGGCGCCCGATGCCACGAGCAATCCGCTCTGCCCGTTGATCGAATATTTCGAGAAGCCGCGGCTCAGAACATCGTCGGCGAGATGGAGCGTTGCCGGCGGCGCGATTTTGGCCTCTACCGGCAGAAGCGTTCCGGCCCGGATCACCGTGCCGGCCGCGATGGTCACGTCCACCGGCGCGGGCATCCCGGGCATGTAGGTCACGGCCTGCGGCGTGGTCAGCCTCAGGCCCGAGGGAAAGGCGTTGGCGGGCAGCACATAGCCCCCGGGCAGAATAGGTGTTTGTACGCTGTATCCACGCACCGTCGAGCCGGCAGGGATGACGGTGCCGGCCGGCGCCGCTACCACGGCCGAGGTTCCGGGCCTTACGTACGCGATGCTGATTGCGCCGGCGGGCACCACCCACTCCGCCGCCACTGTGGTCGTGATGAAGGGCACGTCGGTGGGCAGAGTGGCGCCCGCTGCGACCGTGGTGAAGGTCTGGCTGTAGGCGGCCGGCAGCGGCGCGCCCGCCGGAATGAACAAGGCATCCGTCAACGTCACATCGGCCGGCACCACGCTACCCGCAGGAAGTGTCGAGCCGATCTCGTAGCTTGCATCGCCGATCACGACGAAGCCCGCGGTGGACAGCGACAGCGCGCCGCCGCCTTCGACGCCATAGCCGGTGATCGTCCCGTTCAGCGTCAGGTTGCCGCTGCCGCCGTTGTAGCCGGCGAGCAGCGACAGGTCTCCGCCCTTGCCGGCCTTGGTCTTGCCGTTGGTGAGGATCGCGGCACCGGAGGAGGTGTCGATCCGCGATCCCTCTTCCAGCGTCACGTCGCCAGTCGAGCGCAGCGTGACGCGTCCGCCGTCGACGAAGGCGAGACCGGAGAGATTGGTCGGATCGACCTGCGCGTTCGTCCAGATGCCGCGGGCGTCGATCGTCATTCCCGAATGCAGCGTCACGCTCGAGCCGCCGTCTTTGGACAGATCGGTGTTCCGTGTGGCGACGGAGTCGCCCCGAGCTTCACGCGTCACAAGCTGGTTGCTTGCCGTGACACTGCCGCCTCGAACGGTAACGCCTGCTCTGATGTCGATGACAGGTGCGGTGAGGTCGAGGGAGCCTCCATCGGCCAGCGTCAGGCCGCTGTCGATCGCGATGGAGTCGCCCGTGGCGAGGTCGAGCCCGCCGAGCCTTTGGTCGTTGAGGCGGGAGGCATCAAACCATAACGTGTTGGTACGGCTGGCGGGAAGGACGGAGGACGCGTCGAGGCTTCGGGTGATGTCCTCGACGCCTCCGATGACGATCGCGCTGTCGTGAATGCCCATGCGCCCGAGCGCGCCATAGCTGCCGACAAGAAGCTGTCCCGCTTGCGCCACCTGGGTCTGGCCGAGCTTGTAGCCGTCGGTGACGTCTTCCGGCCGTGCATCGGACTGCCGCTCACCCTGAACCACATCCGCGATGATATCGCCCGCGAAGATCGCCGTCGGCGTCGAGAGGATGAGCTGCCCCGCGTCGCGCCCGACCGTGTAGCCCTCTTCCCAGCGCACGCTTTCGCGGCCCTTGCCGAAGGGGCTGGTCCAGACCTCGGTGACGTTCCAGCGCTCATGCTCGCGAATGAAGCCCTCGCCGAGACCATAGAAGGTCATGTCGGCGCGGGCGTCGTTGATGTTGTAGAGCCGGCCGTCCGGTCCGAGAAAGTTGCTGGTGCGGATATAGCCGGCCTCGTAGCGAATCGAGCCGCCGGAGATATTGAACACTGAGCCTTGCTTTGCGATCACCTCAGGCGCCGACAACGTGATGGTGCCGCCGAGCGCGACCCACTCCCCGATCGTGTGAGCGGTGTTGGCGAGATGACCGCCGACTTCAAGCAGACCGCCCGGCGTGTAATAGCGGTCGGTGTCGTAGCCCCCGGTCCCGGCCGGCACGAAGATCAGGTCACGAATATCAACCCAGACATCCTGGTTCTTCAGGTAGTCCTTGTCGCGGTTGACCGGACTGTCGCGCAGCTCATTGCCCTGGATATTGACGAGGATGTTGTTCGACGACATTGCCAGGGACACGTCGCGGACGCCCGAGACGTCGATCGTCGCACCGGTCTCGGTGAAGATGCGTCCCCCGGCTGATACCGCAATCTGACCGCCTTGTGCGATCGTAAGCGAGCCTGCTCCTGGTGTCGTACCGCCCTCGAAAACGACTTGACCGCCCGTGACGATCTCGATCCGCGACTGATCGAGCCGATCCGCCAGAGTCGAGAGATTGTTGAAGATCCCGAGCGGCGTCGTGGCTCGCAGCAGATTCGCCGCTTCGGACGCATCGATCAAGCCATCGCGCTGCGAATTCAGCGCCGTCTCCCGGCTCTCGAGTTCGGGAATGATTGTGGTGACGCTACCGGAGCCAAGCCTGATGCTGCCGCGCGTGTCGGTCGCCGAGTTCAGAAGATGGATCGTGCCACGCGTATTGACCGAGGTGGAGGCGACGAGAATGGCGTTCTGCTCGATCGCCCGACCCGCCAGCGTGATATCGCCCTGCGGGCTGAAGATCGAGCCGTCATTGCGAACAAGCCCTGCGAGCGTGCCCGCGTCGAACAGCGGGGCAATCTCGTTGCCGCGCGTGGTCGAGAACTGGTTGGCGTCCGTGCCGTAACCACGGCGCAGCACGAAGTCGTCACCGGCTGCGAGCTGGGTCTGACCATTCGGCGTCGTGATCGAGCCGGCGTTGACGACCTGCCCGCCCATCAACAGCACGAAGCCGCCGCTGGAGGTCACTGATGCCGGGGCATGCGTCTCGATTTGCGCGCCGGCTTCGACCTTGACAACGCCGCCGCCCTTGCCGTTGTTGAGAAACGCGGCCGCGTCGGTGAAGCTTGGCGTCCAATTGCTTCCGCTTCCGCTCGAATAGATGCCGCTCAGGAATTGCTCGTTGGTGATCTTCGCGGTCGAGGCGATCAGCGTGCCGACATTGATCTGGCTTCCGCCGCCGAAGATGATGCCGTTCTGGTTGATGACATAGACCGCACCATCGGCCTTGATGCTGCCGAGGATCTGGCTCGGCCTGCCGTCGGTGCCGAGCACGCGATTGAGCGCAACCCAATCGCGATTGCCCCGCTGGTTGAAGGTGAGATCCGTCCGGCCACCCACATTGAAGGTATCCCAAGTGAGAATGGCCTTCCCCTGGGTCTGTTCGATATTGACCTTGACGCGATCGCCCTCGGTGAACTGCGTCGGCAGATTCGCGCCCCGCCACAAATCGGTTCCCGGCGCGGCACCGAGTGCCCGCTGAAGTCCGCCGGCGCCCAAGCCATTCGGGACTGAGGACGCATTCGCTGCGGCGCGCGCGGCATCACGAGCCGCCTGCTGGCTGGCTTGCTGCGCCTGGATAGCGAGCGTCGCCCGCTTGAGCGCATCGGAGGACTGGCTCGCCGCGCGGGCGGCCTCCTGTTGAGCCGATTGTGCTGCCGCAATCGCCGCCGCCGATGGTGTCGGCGCCTGTCCGCCAAGAGGCCGCGCATAAGCGTCCAGGGTTGTCATCAACAGCGCCGTCACACTGACGCCGGCCAGGAACGCAAAGCGATCGCGGCCACGACGCGTGGACAATGGCGAGACATAGTTGGCGGTCGTCGGTCCCGGAACCCGCTGTGCTTTCAGATCCGCCTTGGAGAGCTTCTTCGCGGTTTGGATCATCGACATCGAACGGCTCCTGTCATCGGTCGCGCCCCATGCGATCGCAAGCGCTCACCCCTAGACTGATCGGCGGAGCCAAAACCGTAAATTTTTTCTCGTTCGCCTGTTCCGCAATCGCCAGTTTTCAGGTCAGCAGAACGATGCCGCCCGGCAGCGTTCGGCTTGTGATCCCGAAGGCTTGGTTCAGGCGCACCAGAATGTCGTCCATATGATCGATGCGGAAGCGGCCGCTAATGGGCTTTCGCGCGAGTTCTCGGTCCATCAGGATCACTCTGCCCGACCGATATCGGTTGATTTCTTCGACGACCTCGGCCAGTGGAGCCGAGCGAAAGATCAACACACCCTGCTGCCAGGCGGTGACGAGTTCGATATCGATGCTCGCAACAGGCCCAAGCCCCCGATCATCATACCGGACCTGTTGGCCCGAGCCGAGCGTCGTCGCTTGGGATTCCAGCGTGACGTTTACATTACCGCCGACGCACGTGACGCACACGGATTGCCCGGCACGACGAACATCGAAATGGGCCCGACTGGTCGTCATGACGCCATTCGCCGCGAGAACGATGAGAGGGCGTTCCTGCTGGGACTTGGACACGAACGAGGCTTCGCCAGAAACCAGCTCAATGCGAGCGCCGTCGTTGCCCCGCAAGGCTACGCTCGTTTGCGAGTTCAGGTGCATGGAGACGTCGCTCGGAAGCTCCAGTTGACGCTGTTCACCTGTCACGGTGCGATAGTCCGCTGCCAACTCCGCAATTGATGGCCAAAGATCGAGCGGCGGGGAAACCATGGCATAGGCCGCCGCGGCCGAGACAGTGGCGAGCGCCCCGCCAATGGCGGCACGGCGGCTGAGGGTCGAATGGGACACTGGCCGTGCCGCCAAGGCAGGCGACAATTGCCCCCGTTCGCGCAAGCTACGCGCCGCGGGCGCGAATTCCTTCCACATCCGGCGCGCATCGGCAAAGGCCGCTTCGTGGTCCGGGCTTCGTGAACGCCACTGCTTCAAGGCTTTGACATCAGCAGGGGTCACCCGACCGGAGTCCAAATGCTGGACCCAGGCGACCGCTTCACCCCTTAGCTCGCGTTCGGCTCTATCGTCCACCGCACCGACCCTCGACACCTATCCGTCCAGATGCTCCTGTGGCTTGAGCCACACGAGAGATGTCTAACGCTAAGACGGTTTTTCGAGCTCCGATCCACATTTTATTTTCGTGTTTGCTTGCGACGGGCAAGACAGTACTCGTGAGCCGATTTCAGCTCTTTCTCGACCAGGCTCAAGGAAATACCCAGGCGTTTTGCGATCTCGCTACGCGACAAGCCATCAAGACGCGCCGCGACGAGAATGTCACGTTGACGGGAGGGCAATTCCGAAATGAACGTCTCGACAAGCCGCAGTTCGGAACGTGCCTCAACAATAGAGGCCGGGTCCGCCGTCTCGTCAGCAAGATCGAGCATCTTTTCGATTTCGGCAGAGTCCAGATAGCGTCGCTCCGAAAGGATGCGATCGCGCGCGACATTTAGCGCAATCCGGTACAAATAGTTGACCGGACTGCTGACATGGCCGACGTGCTCAGCACGGTTCAGACGCAGCCAGGTGTCCTGGACAGCATCATCGGCGAGATCTGCTGACCCAAGCCGCCGCGTAAGCTTCACCTTGAGTTCCTGGTAGCTCGTAAGGAATAGCTGACGCAGGACAAGCAGACCGCTTTCAGTCATGACCGGTCCTGCTTGGAACGCGGCGACCGCAGTCCTGCCGCATATCTGGATCGTTCGGCAAGACGACGATGGTAATCGGCTGCGCGAATCCGGCGGGCGGCGCAACACCTAAGCTTATCTGGCGCAGGGCAGCGTCGACACTCCGATCCATCTGGTCACTGCCGGTGGAGCTGAGCGTCTTCACCTGCAACACTTGTCCTGCCTGACCGATCCACAATCGGGCCGCAATCCTGCTGCTATCAGGCACAGCGGGTGTTCCGCAAAACACAGCCTTAAGACCCGCCTGAAGCAGACCGTAGTAACGCCTGTGGTCCAATGGCTGGCGTGTTGCGCCGCCCCGCACTGTTGCATCGGCCGGCACCGGACCAACCACGAAAAAATCGGTATCCTTAAAGTCTGTCCACAGGCCGGTGCCAGCGAGCAATATCTGCAGCGCCACTTCCGGTGTGTAGATACCCTCAACGAGACTGGAACGACGTCCTTCGGACAATGCTCCGTCATAAAGGACTTCACGGCTGGAAATGCGAGCATAGACTTCCAGCGCCGTGCCGAGCGGCTGGGATGGAATATTGAAAGCCAGGCTGCCCGACGCAGCCTTCTTTCCAGAAATGCCGGGGTTTGCTGCGCCAGGATTGGAAATGGGCGCAGAAATGCAAGATGCGAGAACTACCGAAACAGCAAACAGCGTCCAAGATCGCGAACCTGAAACACGCGAAACCCGCATAACACGGCCGAATTGATCGCTCCTTGCCATCGGATCGAAGCGCTAGCGCAACTGCACTAGATCTCGTTTCGCCGCCCGCCGAGACGCACGGTTTTGTCTTTAGACGTCTATTGTGACAGTTGGACGAAGTTTGCAACTTTCGCATTCGAGACCTTGCGGGCCCGCCGTCCCAGTTCGATGCCTTCAATTCCCTCGGCTCGTATCATGATTGCTTTATTCGCCGGCGTACGATCGAACCGCCCAAGACGACCTTCCCGATCCAGGATCGAGATGGCGCCTCCTCTGGCGCTCCTGCTTCAGCAGCAATGGCGCGGCTTGGAGACGCACGCGGAAGGCCACAGTCAGTGCGCGCAAGCAATAAGATGCGTGTGCTCAAAGTCCAAGGGGGCGGAGGTCCGGAGCTTAAGTCATTCGCGGATGATGTCGCCTTTCCGGCCCTTCTTGAACATTGCTGGCAGGCGGCTAGTGGTCTATCACAGTGATTTTGACTCTTTGGGGGTGGCTGGATAGGCGCGGCCGAGTTTGGCGCGAGCTTTGT
>NZ_JBEGDB010000187.1:0-15793 GCF_043638955.1 Bradyrhizobium sp. 31Argb
CGTGACGAAACAATCCACGAGATCTTCCTAGCCGACCAGATCAGCCCTCAGTGCGTGGTCGCCGGATGACGCTCACGGAGCGACATGGCAGAGCGTGCTCGACGCGACGCTGGCGCGAGGGCTGACGCCGGCGGTGCTGACCAATTATCTCGGCCTGTCGGTCGGCGGCACGATCGCGATCGGCGGCATCGGCGGGACGTCGTCGCGATATGGCATGCAGGCTGATCATGTGCTCGAATTGAGCGTCGTCACGGGCGATGGCCGGGAGCTGACCTGTTCGGCGACCGAAAATCCCGATCTGTTCGATGCTGTCAGGGCCGGTCTCGGCCAATGCGGCATCATCACCCGCGCCAGCTTGCGCCTGGCGCGCGCGCCCGACCGGGTCCGCCGCTATCAGCTCTTTTATCGCGATCTGGCGTCCCTGACCGCGGATCAGCGGCGCATGTTAACGGCGGGGCGCTTCGACCAATTGCAGGGCGCGATCCTGCCCGACGGCAGCAGCGGCTGGCGCTACCAGCTCGACGGCGCGATCTTCTACAACCGCGATGCCGCGCCCGATGAAAGCACAGCGCTTGCGGACCTCGCGGACGATCGCGGCAAGGCCGTTATCACCGACCTCACCTATCGCGATGACGCGCTGGCCTTCGCCAAACTTGAAAACCTGCTGCGATCGAAGGGCCAGTGGTCCATTCCGCAGCCGTGGCTGTTCACATTCCTGCGCGGCAGCAATGCCGAACAGGTGGCGCGCGAGATCGTCGGCGGCCTGAGCAACGGGGACGTCGGGCCATTCGGACGGATCACCTGTTATCCGATGCTGACCGATGCGTTTCGCGCCCCGCTGGCGCGGTTGCCGGACGAGAGTATCGTTGTTCCATTCAACCTGGTCCGCATCCCTTCCGATACCGACGCGGCCTCGATCGCGCGGACGGTCGCGGCGAACCGCGCGTTCTACGATCGCATTCGCAAAGCTGGCGGCTTCCTCTATCCCGTCAGCGCCTTTCCAATGTCGTCAGACGATTGGCGCGAGCATTTCGGCCCGAAATGGCCGCTGCTGCGCGACGCCAGACAACGCTACGATCCGCACAATCTGCTGACGCCCGGCTACAATCTGTTCCACGGCCAGGCATGATCGGTTCGCAGCCACGCGTCACTATTCCTCGAACAGCGCGCGCACGCCCTCTTCGGTGAGTGCCGCGCCGACGCGTCCCTCGCGATCGAACAGGCTGTCGGCCAAGGTACGCTTCCGCGCCTTGAGCTCGTCCATCTTCTCCTCGATTGTGCCCGATGTCACCAGCCGATAGACGAAGACCGGCTTGTCCTGGCCGATGCGGTGAGCGCGATCGATCGCCTGTTCCTCGACGGCCGGATTCCACCAGGGATCGAAGATCACCACCGTATCGGCCGCCGTCAGGTTGAGCCCGACGCCTCCGGCCTTCAGGCTGATGAGGAAGACATCGCTGTTGCCGTCCTGAAACGCTTCGATCGCGCGCTTGCGATTGGTCGTTTCTCCAGTCAGGACGCTGTAGCGGAGAGCCTCCGCATCGAACCTGACCTTGATCAGGTCGATCATCGAGGTGAACTGCGAGAAGACGATGATCTTCCGGCCCTCGCTCAAGAGTTCCACAACCATTTCCATCAGCCGATCAAGCTTGGCAGATGGGCGCTTGACACGATCGTCGAGCTTCAGCAGCGCCGGATCGCAGCAGGCCTGGCGCAGCCTGAGCAGCGCTTCGAGAACGATAATGTGGCTCTTGGCCAGGCCGCGCTCCTGGATTGCCTTGCGGACCTTGTCCGACATCGACAGTCGAATGGAATCGTAGAGGTCACGCTGACTGCCCTCCAATGCGATGCGCTCGACGATCTCGCTCTTGGCCGGCAGTTCCTTAACCACCTCCGCCTTGGTCCGGCGCAGCAGAAATGGTTTCACGCGCTGCGCCAGCGCTGCTGCGCGTCGCGTATCCGTGCGCTTCTCGATCGGGGTGCGCCAGCGCCGGCCGAAATCGGTCTTGTCGCCAAGAAATCCCGGATTGGCAAAGCTCATGATGGACCAGAGCTCGCCGAGATGATTTTCCACCGGCGTCCCCGTCAGGCAGAAGCGATGCCGCGCTTTGATGCCGCGCAACCAGCGGGTGGTCGCGGCATTGGGATTCTTGATCGTCTGCGCCTCGTCTAGCACGGCCATGTGCCAATCGCGAGACAGCAGGACTTCGTGATCCCGCGCAATCAGCGGATAGGTGGTCAGGACAAGATCATGTTCCGCGATGGCGGCGAAGCTTTGCTTGCGATCCGAGCCGTGAAGCACGAGGACCTTCAAATCCGGCGCGAATTTTTGCGCTTCGCTGAACCAGTTCGTCATCAGGCTGGTCGGAGCGACGACAAGGGCAGGCTCGCTAAGGTGACCGCGCGCCTTCTCCAGCGCCAACAGCGCCAGGATCTGGACGGTCTTGCCGAGCCCCATGTCGTCAGCCAGCACACCGCCAAGGCCGCTCTCCCGCAGCAGATCGAGCCAGTCCACTCCCTGCGCCTGGTACGTCCGCAGTTCGGCGCGAAAATTTGCAGGCAACGCCGGATTTGACAATTCGCGATCCCGAAGCAGATTGGCGAGGCGCCGAAGATTGTCGGCGCCGCTGAAAGCAAAGTCGTCATTCTCGAGCGCCAGCAGCGGCACGACATCCGCGCGCGAAAGCCTGATCTTTCCGGATGCCTCACCGAAAAGCCCGCTCAGGCTGAGGCTATGGAGCGCCAGCACCAATGGCAGGAAGCGATCGGCAGCGAGCGACAGATGGCGGCCGTCGGCAAGCGGAAGATAGAAGTGGTCACCCGCCTCGGCGAGCTGCTTGATCCGATCGGGCGTGAAACTCGGTGTCGCGACCAAGGCAGCCAGAACCGGCGCCAGATCGCGTCGCTCGCCGTCGATTTCGACGCCGAGCGCCAGTTCGAACCAGTCGATACCGCTGGATTCCAATTCGGCATCGAAGACGCCCTCGGACTGCGCCAGCCGATACGGAAAATCGTCATCGACCAGTACATCGAAGCCTTCCGCGCGCAACTCAGGAAGGCCGAACTCGAGAAAATCGAGCCAGGCATGAGGTTCCCCGAACGTCAGATCGTCCACATGGCCGCCATCGAGGAACCGGTGGGTCAACCTCGCTTCGCGGAAATCGAATTCCAGCAGCCGCTGGCGCGCGCCTTTCTCCTTCGACCGCCGCCGCGTGATCGTGTAGGCCTCGCCGGCCTGAAATGCTTCAAGCGGGTTTCCCTTTTCCTTGGGCTCGATCTCGACCGGGCCGTAGCGGAAACTGAGATGGGCAACCGCGGTCCGATCGGGCCTGTCGTGGAAATACTGGGCACTCAGGCCCTCGCGTCCTCGCTTGAGCCGCAAGATCGGAATCGGATCGTCGTCGATCTTCACCGCCGCCGCCGGCGTTCCCGGCAACAGGCCAGGATGAAGCTGCGGCAACCTCTCGCCGAGACGGCGCGCCACTTCCGCGACTTGCGCGCGCGGGATGACGGGCGCCGACAAGAGCTGATAGGCAAGCCGAGGCGGCAGGCTCAGTTCGACCGGGCCGATCACGCCTGCGGCCTCGTCCATATAAACCGGCGGCTCGGCGTTAAGGCCCGTCGCTCCCGGCACCGTCAGTTGCGGGGCAAGGCCCTGCTTGCTGGCCTGGCGCCAATCGATGCGTCCCTCGCGCGCCTCGCCCCACTGTAGCGGCCGCCCCTTGTGATCGCGCCAGAACGCACGTCCGGTCGCGATGATTTGCTGCAGGAGTTCGCGGGATTGCAACCGAGGTGGGTGATAGTACGCCCCTCGCTCTCTCGTGAGCTGCATCAGAATGTCGATGTCGGTATCGCGAAAATACTTCGGCGCACGTTCGGGCGAAAAGCCGGAGATGCCCGGACGCGTAGGGCTGCCCCCGAACGTCCCGTCCTTGCGCATCTGGATCGAGAGTAGCGACACCCCCAGCAACGGCATCTGCGCACCCGCTTCAGCGGGCTGCAGGCAGTAGAGCAACCGATGCGTCACATCGACGGGATAATCGTCTCCGCGCATGGCGGCGCCGATACTGTCGAGCCATGCGGTGACATCGTAAGGCAGAATCGGCACGGAGCGGACGGGAGTCTTGCCGATGTCCGTTTTCCGCTCGGACGCCAATGCACCGCTCAGCGCCTGGAGCATCGTCGCCACGACATGCTTGCAATTGACTCCGACTGGACAACTGCACGTGCCGTCGAGGTCGACTAGACGCCCATCGTCGAATTCGAGCTCGATGTCGACACGATAGGGGCTGGGCTCACCTCCGCGCACCTTGCCGCGGATGCGCCTGAGATCATCGCTGATTTCCAATCCCGTGACGCGCCCTTGGGCCTGGTAGGCATAGCCCTTCTCAAATGCGGAACGGCTGAAGAAGCTGTAGATGTCCTTTGTCTTGACGACATCCGAGAGCCCCTGACCGAAATCCTCTACTGCAGACATTTGCTATGATCCGGGAACGACGGGCGGGATCCGTGACCTTTCGCGATCACGCCCACGCGAACAGCTTGGTCATAGTAATGCGCCGAACTCGTGGTGCAAATTTGCCTGGCGCGGCCGAGCCCCATCGCGCCGGTTCATTGCGAAGGTCCGGTTCTTTTCAACAGAAATTTTGGTGAGTCGAGACTTGCTTGGAAAGGAGTACCACCGCGGCCAGTTCCCGCTCCCGCCGCTGTCGTGGGTAGCCGTCCGCTTCTCACGCCGTTCTCTGAACTGCGCTCCATGTCGCCGTGCTCGAGGCATCGGCTTCCATCGCCGAGATCTTGCCGGTGTTGAAATCGACGACGAACGTCACGATGCTGGATTTCACGGCTGCCGTGGCCTGCACCGCGCTTCCGCTCGCTTCGCCTGGATGAGATGAACCTGCCGCAGGTTCGGCCGCATCGGGTCGCGCTCCGCATCGAAGCGGTACCTGAGGAGCGGCCTAACTATCAGGCACGAGATGCCCGGCTCGGCTTGCTGTCGTCGAGGCTGACGATGACGGCGGCGTTGGCGATGATGATGGCATCGCTGCCCTGCTCGGCCGGAATCTCCAGCCCACCCTTGACGGCGGTGACAGTCACCGTGCCGTAAGGCAGCTCCTTCGCGACAATCGCGGTGTCGACCACATCGGGATTCGGCACGCCGATGGTGACATCGACGAACATATCGTTGGCGGTCTTGCCGAGCATGCGGAAGAAGCCGAGGCTCGAATGACGGATGGCATCCGAGACCGCGCGCCTGGCTGCCTTGGTCGCGTCCTTGCCGTGAACATCGACGCCCATGCCCATCTCGGTGATACAGCGAACGCGTGCCATTGGATTTCCTGCTTGTCGTTGGGCGCAATGAAGCTGACGCAAGCCAAACCAGGCCCACCCCGCTCGATCATTCGCTTAAAGGATAGCGTACAATTCTGCGGCCGCAAATTCGAAAACGCCAACCGTCGGCCGCCTCATCAAAATCCGTCCGCGGCTCTGTCAAGTATTCCTGCTCCGCAAGCTTTCCGCGAGCGCGGAAAGCGCACTGGCAAGTTGTGTTGCAGCTTCCGGCGGAGGCAGCGGCACTTTGAGGTTTTGCACACCGGTGGTCGGATCACGCTCAATCCATGGATGACTCGGAGCGTCCGGATCGTTGGCAGCGGCTAGAGCGCCCATGAGTTGCACGCCAACCTGCACCAGCGCCTGCCACGGATCGGAGCCTCCGCCGTGCGGCGGCGCTCCGGAACCATCAGTCCGCACGATCGCCATCTTGCCGGCACCAACGTCCACAAATGCACCTGCATCTTCCACAGCTTCGGCATCACCGGTCGCAGGGATATTCCTCACTTCCTCGGCTGGCGTCACGGTCTCGCCGTCACCCATGTTTCCAGTGACGTTTTCCACCTCCTTCATGAAGCGAGTGAGACGCGATCCGCCGAGCGAAATCTCGCCGCTGCCGCCGTCGAGAATTCCCGCCGACAGCGAGCGCTTGAAGGCCAGCACCGACAGCATGCCCTCCTCAATGGTGCCCTTTGCCACGAAATTGATAACCCGCACCGGCCGGGCCTGGCCCAGGCGATGGACGCGCGCGATGCGCTGCTCAAGGATCGCCGGATTCCACGGCAAATCCACGTTCACCAGTGTCGAGGCATGCTGCAAATTGAGCCCGGTGCTGCCGGCGTCGGTGGACAGGAAGACGCGGCAGGCAGGATCGTCACGAAACTGCGCGACCAGCGCCGGCCGCTTGTCCGATGGCACGCCGCCGTGGAAACTGACGTAGCCCAGCCCGCGCGCCTCAAGGCGGCGGATGATGATGTCGTGGGTCCGCGTCCACTGCGAGAATACGACCGCCTTGGCGTCGGGCTCGGCGAACAATTGATCGAACAGCGCCGCCAACTCGTCGGCCTTGACTCCGTGGTCGGTCTCCTGGTCCAGCAGATAGGTGCTGTTGCACGACATGCGCATGTTCTGTAGGGTACAGGCCAGCCGCCGCTGATCCTTGTCCGACAGAAACCTGGTCTTGCGCCAGCGCTGGACGATCTTCGCCACCTGATCCGCGTTGTCCCGGTGGTGCAGCATTTGCATCTCGGTCATCGGCACCAGCAAGTTCTGATCGGTCCGGCTCGGCAGTTGCCGCAGCACCTCGGATTTGCGGCGGCGGATCATGACCGGTGCGAGCGTTTGGCCGATCTTCTCCAATCCGGTATAGCCGGTGACACGCCCGGCTTCGTCCCTGACCTGATGCTCGTGCAGCAGCTTCCAGGTCGGTCCAAGCCGGTGTTGATCGACGAACTGAACGATGGAGATCAACTCTTCCAACTTGTTTTCCAGAGGCGTCCCGGTGAGCACGATCGCATAGGAACTATCGATGCGCTTCAAGGCGCGCGCCGCAATGGTGTTCCAGTTCTTCACACGTTGCGCTTCATCGACGATGACCAGTTCGGGCGCCCAGGCGGCGATCAGGTCCAGATCGGGCTTGAGCTTCTCGTAATTCGTGATCTTGCAGAAATCGTCCAGGGCGTACTCCTTCTGCCGCTGCGCCCGGCCACCGCTGATGACGCGCGCCGCATTTTCGCCCTGTCGCCCCGAGAAACGCGTTACCTCGCTTTGCCACTGGTACTTGAGCGAAGTCGGGCAGATCACCAAGACTTTCGAGACGCCAAAATGCCGCGCCAATATCTCCGTCGCCGCGATCGCCTGGATGGTCTTGCCCAGTCCCATCTCGTCGCCGATCAGCGCCCGACCCGCCCGCACCGCGAACAGCGCGCCCTCAGCCTGGTAGGGATAGAGCGGCACCTTCAGAAGCGCCAGAAGCTTGGGATCCGCGGCACCACGGGGGAACAACTGCTCGAGTTTCGACGCCCGCCGATCCGCATCGCGCCTTCCTGCGACGAAATCGAGCGCATCGTCATAGGCGCGGAGTTCATGACCGTGTTTCGATGTCACGGCCATGAACGGTTCAAGTTCGCCGAAGCGCTCCTCTGGCAGGATTCCGTTGCGTGCGACGTCGAACAACTCGCCGGCGGCCTTGCTCACCGCCGGCGGACAATCCGTTCCGGCGCGAAAATACACGCTGCGTTTGCCCTCATTGCGCAAATACAGTTCGGAAAATGCAGGTTGGTAGCCGCGCGCAAACGCCGCCCTGGCGCCGCGCTTTTTCTCAAGCCGGGCAAGCGTGAATTCGATGTGCTTGCATGTTCCCAACTCGCTGGTGGCATAGTCGGGGCATGAACAGAAATTGCCACCGGGTCCCAACCCTCGAATCGCAACGCGATAGCTGGATTCCGATGCGGGATTGCTGACCCGAAACTCGGAGAAGTACGGTTCGCTGCCCAGATTCTCGAGCCCGAAGGCCTGCTCCCGGCCAAACTGGCGTCGCAAGCCGCGCTGCCAGTCCACCGGGGACAAATCTCCAGGTGCTTGCGTGCGCGAGAGCTTGGGTTCTTTGCCCGGCTTGGTTGCCGGTTTCAGGCGCGTGGATCTCATCGAATTACGTCCATCTGGAAGGTTTCGCGTGACACATTGATTTGGCCTCTCAGCATTCCGCTCTTATCACATAAGATCATGATCCGATTGGACGCAATGTGATCATGATCTCATCTCTTTGTTTGAGCATGATCTCCGCGCAAACGCTTCGCGTTTGTCGCGACGGAAAACTGGTTTCACTTTTCCGGACCAAGTTCCAGCGGCACTGATGGCTGCTTCCGTTCCAATTTCTTTCGGCGCGTCATGAGACGACAGCTAGCCGCCGGCTTCACAAAACGGGCGGCCCTGCCCCGGTTTTCGCGGCTGTTTGCGCCATCGTCAATGACCGAGGCTACCAGACCGAGGGGATGAACCGATAGCGCACGCGCGCGGCGTACTCATCGTAACCTTTGAGCTCCGCCCTCAATGCGCCCTCCTCATGCAGGGTTCGCCATGCGATGGCGAGAATGAACACCACCGACATCGCAAGACCGATCCAGGAGCCGAGCAGCAGCGGCAGACCGACGATAAGGAGCAAAGCGCTCGCATACATCGGGTGCCGGACAATGGCGTACGGGCCGGTATCGATCACCCGCTGATCCTCCTGGATCTTCACCACGGGGGCGGCAAAGGTATTTTCCCGAAAGGTCCACCACACGCCGAGCAGATAGAGCACGGTCAGGACGCCGCCAACCACCTGCAGCCAGACCGGCACCGCGGTAAATCCCGTGCGCGCGGCATCCCATGACATGAACATCATCCAGGCGCAGAACAGCACGATGAAGAGCGTCAGCCAGATCCGGTCCCACGGCTTCTGGTCACGCTGCACCGGCGAACTCATGCGCTCGCGCAACAGGCGCGGATTGCGCTTGGCGAGCCACAGGGTGATCGCAAGGCCGCCGATCGCGAATACGGCGAGGAACGCCCAGCCTCCGGGATAAGCCAGGGTGCCGGCCGGCCACAGGATCATGGCGGCCACGATCGCGGTCCAGACCACGATCTGAAGGGTGACTTTCACCATGACATGGCTCCCGATGATTGGCGCCCGTTCATGGGCCGTTGATCGCGGCCGATGCGACGGGTTTGGCCATCCAGCCGACGTAAGTGAGATAGAGACCGATCGCGACGAGCGCGCCGAATCCGAACCGCACCAGCGGCAGCAGGTTCACCGACGCAGCCGCGCCGCGCTCGATCAGTTGCGGCGCCGCCATCAGCACGACGCCACGAAGCGCCAGGATCCAGCCGAAAAGCGAAATGATCACCGCCGGCGCGCTCGACCAATATGGGTGAAGGGCGATGATCAGGAGTCCGAGGAATAGCAGCTGTGCGCCAGCAAACCAGGGAAACAACTGGTTCTCGAAGAACGTGGCGGCAAACGTGCCCATCTCCGGTGCGCGCAGGAGGATGATTCCGGGAACGATGACGAACCAGGGGCCCATGACGCGCGCGAAGGCGCGGGTTCGGGCGCAAGACTCAGGCGTGGCGACCATGGCAGCTCTCCGCTCTGTCGCCCCATCTTTGGACAAATCCGCAATATTCAGTATATTCGGGAAATACCGAATATGTCAAACAAAGGTCCGACCGGCGCCGAACGGCGCTTCATCGAAGATGTGGCGCGGCTGCTGGTGCCGTGGGGCGTTCCGCAGGCGGCCGCCCGCCTCTACGGCTACCTGCTTCTGTTCCCGGAGCCGGTCAGCCTCGATCGCATGGCGGCCGATCTCGAGATGAGCAAGAGCACCGCCAGCGTCGCCGCCCGGCTGTTGGAGAAATACACGCTGGCGCGCCGCCACGGCCAACGCGGCAGCAAACGTGTGCTCTATGAAGTGTCCGACAATTACGAGGGTATGCTGACCGAGCAGAATCGCCTGCTCGATGCGCTCGCCGACCTCCTGAAGCAGGGCGCGGGCATCGCTGCCCGCGGAAAGACGCGCAGTCGCATGGAAGAGATGGCCGAATTCCACATGACGATCCGCCAGTCGATGGAAGCTGCGCTGAAGCGCTGGCGCACAAGGAAGACGCGGTAGATCGCCGACGCATCCATCGAGTTCCTCCTCACGCCGGCACTGGCGCGGGCTCGGCTTTGACCTTGGCAAACGGCCTGAACGTCAACGCGATCAGGAAGGCGCCAAGTCCAACGGCCCAGGAGCCGATGTAAAGCCATGCGTAATTGGCGAAGGTGTCGTAGATCAAACCTCCGGCCACCGGCCCCGTCGCCATGCCCAGGCTGCCTGCCATCGCCGTTCCGCCGATCACGGTGCCCATCATCCGCAACGGAAAATTCTCCCGCGCAAGCACGGCATAGAGCGGCATGGTGCCGGCATAGATGAAGCCGAACATCGCCGCGACGGCGTAGAACGCGCTGAGCTCGCGCACGAAGGCATAGGCGAGCGCGCCAAATGCCTGGGCGAACAGCCCCGAGACCAGCACGCGCTTGGCGCCAAAGCGGTCGCCGAGCAGGCCGAACGCGATACGGCCGCCCATCCCCGCCAGCCCCTCCACACTGTAGATCGTGACGGCGGCGATCATCGGTATCCCGCAGCTTATCGCATAGCTCACGGTATGGATGATCGGTCCCGAATGCGTGGCGCAACAGAAGAAATTCGTCGCGAGCAGAACGATGAACTGCGGCGAGCGCAGTGCTTGCGCGAGCGACATCGACGGTTGCGGCTCACCCTCACCGGCCGCAGGCGCATGTTCGCGTTCGAGCGCCGGCGGGCGGCGCACCAGCAACGATATGGGAATCATGATGCAGGCGACGACGACGGCCAGAATCTGAAGCGAGGTCCGCCAATCATGGATCGAGACGAGCCAGGCGGCGAGCGGCGACATGGTCATGGGCGCCATCCCCATTCCTGCTGAAACCAGCGACACGGCAAGGCTGCGATGGGTATCGAACCACCCGGTGACGCAGGCCATCATCGGCGCGAAGATCGCGGCGGCCGCGCCGCCCACCATCAGGCCGAAGATGAATTGAAACGCGACCAGCGATGAGGCAAGGCTGGCCAGCGCCAGGCTTGTTGCAAGCACGATCGACCCGGTCAGCACCACCGGCAGCGGTCCGAGCCGATCGGACAGGGTTCCCCAGATCATGCTCGTGAACGCCATCGCGAGAAAGCCGATGGTCATGGCGCTGGACACGCCGGTGACCGACCAGCCGGTGTCTCGCGTGATCGGCAGCAGAAAAACCGGCAGCGAGAACATCCCGCCGATGGCAACGCAGCCCAGAAGCCCGCCGGCTCCGACAATCACCCAGCGATAGTGAGCATCCTTCATTCCCTGTCTCCACAGCAGCTATCCCTGGCTCCAAGACGAACGCGAGGCGCCAAAGTCGACATGCGGAGGCTCGCTCCAGCTCACTTTTTTGCGAACTCATTCCCGGCTATCAGCCGATCTCGATTCGATCAGCGACCTGACGCGTTCGGCGTCCGCCGGCGTCGCCGGATTGTAGACCACCATGCCGAGATCGGGCCGGCCGTCCACGGCGAAGGCCGAATATTCGAAACTGATCGGCCCAAGGATCGGATGCCGCAGGCGTTTGACGCCCTCGCCGTAACCGTGGACGTCGTTGGCGCGCCACAGCGCCTCGAATTCGGGGCTCAGCCGGCAGAGCTCTTCCACGAGCGCACCGACCTTCTCGGTGGCGCCGGCGCGCGCCGCATCGACCCGGAATGCACCAACCACGAACCGCGCGACGCTTTCCCAATCGAACTGCGCGGCACGCACGCGCGGATCGCAGAAGATCATGCGCAGGATGTTGCGTCGCTCCGGTGGCAGCGATCCGTAATCGGTCAGCACCACGGCCGCTGCGCAATTCCAGGCGACGACGTCCCAGGTCGCGGTCTTCACCAGCGCCGGACTGACCTCGAGCGCATCGAGCACGCGTTGCAGCCGCGGCGTCACGCCTTCGGTCGCCTGGTAACGAACTTCGGGCGGACGGCCGAGGCCGAGCAGGAAGAGATGCTCGCGCTCGACCTCCGTCAGCATCAGCGCGCGGGCGATGCGATTGAGCACGTCGGCCGATGGCGCGCCCCCTCGCCCCTGTTCCAGCCATGTATACCAGGTCGCGCTGATGTTGGCGCGCTGGGCCACCTCCTCGCGCCTGAGCCCGGGGGTGCGCCTCCGTGTCCCGGACAAGCCGAACGCAGCGGGATCTAGCTTGGTGCGGCGGTCTTTCAAGTACGCCCCGAGCAGGTTCTCGTTCGCGGCTGAAATGCTCATCCTGTTAGCCATTATACCCTGATAACGTCACTACTTTACCAGGATATCGCTCACGCAGACAGTGCGCTCCGGCTTAACTCTGGAGACTTCCTCATGCGTGTCTTTGTCACCGGCGCCACTGGATTTGTTGGCTCCGCCGTGGTCCACGAACTGATCGCCGCCGGCCACCGGGTGATCGGCCTCACCCGCTCGGATACGGGAGCAGCGGCCCTCACCACTGCCGGCGCGGAAGTGCATCGCGGATCGCTCGAAGATCTCGACAGCCTGCGCAGCGGTGCGGCGGCGGCTGATAGCGTGATCCATCTGGCCTTCAACCATGACTTCTCGAAATTCATCGAGAACTGCGAGATGGACCGGCGCGCCATCGAGGCGATCGGCGCCGTGCTCAGGGCTCCGAACGCCCCCTGCTCGTCACCGGCGGTGTCGCGCTGCTGGCGCCGGGGCGCCTTGCGACCGAGCAAGATCCGCACGCCACCAACTTCCCGCGCAAGTCGGAAGTTGCTGCCGCCGCACTGGCGGCGCGCGGCGTGCGCGCCTCCGTCGTCCGTCTTCCGCCATCGACCCACGGCCAGGGCGATCACGGCTTCGTTCCGATCCTGATCCGCATCGCCCGAGAGAAAGGCGTCTCGGCCTATGTCGGTGACGGCCTCAACCGCTGGCCGGCCGCGCATCGGTTCGACGCCGCCCGTGTCTACCGCCTCGCGATCGAGCGCGGTGCAGCCGGAGGTCCGTTTCACGCGATCGCCGAAGAAGGCGTGCCGTTCAAGGAGATCGCCGCGGTGATCGGCCGCCGCCTGAACGTGCCCGTCGTCAGCAAATCCCCCGAAGAGGCGGCCGGGCATTTCGGCTGGTTCGCACAGTTCGCAGGCGCCGACGTCCCCACCTCCAGCGCGCGAACCCGCGCATTGCTTGGCTGGGAGCCGAAGCAGCCGGGGCTGATCGCCGATCTCGACCAACCCTGTTATTTCGAGGGCTGAGCCGGACTCCATTTCATCCCCAACGCCAGTGCTGCGCGCTGCCAGATCGAGCATCTGTTCGGACGGCTTGCGGATCGGAGAAGGCGCTCAGAAAGGACTTCGCGCCGTCTTCAGTGGACATGATCGATCTCCGTTCGGCGCGCGCCTTTGCGGGCCGAAAGTCGCGCATGGAAGTCGGCGCTCAGCATCGCCAGCGAAACTTCGCCGAGACGCGCGAGCAGGAGCGCCTCCGCATCATGAAACGCTTTGTCGAGCGCGGCATTGACGGCCTGTTCGACCAGGCAGTCCGGCGCGTCGGTCCGATTGCCCATCGCAAGCAATGACGGGCAGCCGAGCGCGTCATAGACATCGCGCAACGTCACCTCTTCGAGATTCCGCGCCAGCACCCATCCGCCGCCATGGCCCTTTTCGGATCGGACATAGCCGCAGTCGCGCAGCCCCGCCATGATCCGCCGGATCACGACCGGATTGGTGCACATCGCTTTCGCCAGCACCTCTGATGTCACGGGGCCACCGTGCTCGGCCATGTGCAGCAGCACGTGAAGCACCCCAGATAATCGGCTATCTCGTCTCATGTAACATCAAATAGTACATGGCCACTTATCGATCAAGCACCGCCTCGCCTACCTGACCTGGACCAACGGCAGGAACACGGTGTCGACCCAGGCTTTCCGCAGGGACGGCGGCGGCGCCGAAAAGTTCATGATGACGTGGTGCCGAAAGAGGTCGCCAAGCAGAGAAGCCACCGGAGGCGTCAGCTTTGCTGCATCGATCTCACCGCGCTTCACGGCGCGTTCCAGAATCACCGAAAAAGGTCGTGCTCCACCTTCGATGAGGGCGGCGTGCAGATCCTTTGGTGTCGACCAGTTCTCCGAGAAATAATTGCTCGAAAACAGGGTGAAGGCCGCCGCCGTTCCGGCGGCGCGATCAGCCGCCCGCTTCAGAAACTCCAGCAACTCCGTTCGCACATCGCCCCGATCCGGCACCTCCAGTGGGTGCTTCGCCATTTGCCGCCGAATGGCCGCGATGGCGAGCGGCGCCTTTCCGTCCCATCGGCGCGCAAGCACGGGACGGCTCGTCCATGCCCTTTCCGCGACCGCCTCCATCGTCAGCCCGGCATAACCGCGCTCGGCCAGTTCGAGCCACGCGGCCTCCAGGATTGCCTCTTCCAACTCCGCGCCACGACGTCGCTCGGCCATAATTATACTCACTCCAAATAAGATGCATTAATGCATCTTGACTCCAAGTTGCGGTTACGACTAGATGCATCAATGCATCTTATGTCCGGAGCCGCGCTGTGACAAGAACGCCCCATTCGTGGCTGCGAACTGTATCTCTGCCTTTCGCTCTGACGGTCGCCGGATGCGCTTCCATGCCTCAGAAAACGGCGGGCACGCTGGCAACGTACAACAATCTGGGACAGCAGAAGGGCATGCTCTCGAAGTCGAGAAATTACGTCGATGCCAACGCACTGGCGTCCGTGAAGACTGTGCGCATCGTTCCGACGACTTTTGCCCATAGTGCGTTGGCGCAGGTGAAGACGGCGCAAGATCGCGCGCTGGTCGCAAACGCGCTCGATCGCAAGGTCTGTGTCGCGCTGAGCGACAAGTTTCAAATCGTCTCACCACGTGAACCTGCCGACCTGACCGTTCGAACTGTCGTCACCGACGTGTTGCCGACCGACAAGGCCGCAGCCGGCGTGTCGACCGCGGTGACCTTGGGCACCGGCGCAGCCTTGCCGGTCAGCGTTCCGCGTCTTCCCATTGGCCTGGGTGGCCTTGCCGTCGAGGCCGAAGCCATCGACCGGAGCGGCGTGCAGCGCGCTGCGATGGTATGGGCCCGCGGTGCGAATTCGATCATGGACAACCCTCGCGTTTCCGAAGTCGGCGACGCCTATGGCTTGGCAACCAAGTTCGGCAACGAGTTCTCGCGGATGCTCGCCACCGGCAAGGAGCCGGGCGCCCTGGATATCTCGCTGCCCTCCGGTCAGCGCGTGCAATCGTGGCTGGGCGGCGAACCGAAATATGCCACATGCGACAACTTTGGTCGTGCGCCCGGCCTCATGGGACTTGTCGCCGGCAAGATCGGCGCCCCTCCGGAGTGGACCGACGAGACCCCGCAGGTCGCCCGCGATTGAGATACCTGCACCGTCGCGGCAGGCCGTAGGATGGGTAGAGCACAAGCGAAACCCATCGCGATGGAGCAAGCCGTGCGAATTGATGGGTTTCGCTGCGCTCTACCGATCCTACGACTGTTGTCCCTGCGGCGTCGCCTGATTCAAATTTCAAACAGCTCTCCGCTGTCATCGTCCGGCTTGACCGGACGATCCAGTATTCCAGAGGCAGTCGTGCTTGAGCCGAGAGGCCGCCGGATACTGGATGCCCGCCTTCGCGGGCATGACGGTGGAGTGTGGTGAGGGGATGTGAGTCCGCATTCTCGCGGCGCGTTGCGCCCGAGCTTTGCGTTCGTTTCACCCTCTCATTGAACAGAGGGCGCAGGGAAAGCCGGGTGCCGGTTGCACCCATGGGTCCCGTGCAACAAAAAGCACGGGGGTAGGACCACAGGGGTAGTGTGCGGAAGGTTCTGCAAAAGCCTGAGAGGCTGGAGCGGTCATGGTAAGTCCGGTGATTGCGAAGATCACC
>NZ_JBEGDB010000188.1:0-15793 GCF_043638955.1 Bradyrhizobium sp. 31Argb
CGAAACACTTGCCGCTCTTGCGCCGGCGTCAACTTCTTCGGACGTCCCGTTCCTTTGCGCGACGCCAGCGCCCGCAGGCCCTTCCCACGACCTTTCGCCGTTCTCATCCAGCGGTAAATCACGCTGCGGTGAAATCCATAGCTCTCGACGACGGCGCTCGGCTTTTCACCTTCGCGCACTCGCTCCAACGCCATCATGCGGATTTCTTCCAGGGTTCGATGGTCAAGTTGTCGGCCGTCGCGTTTCATGCCGATAGCATACACCAACGCCGCAACAATGTCGCCTATATTTCTGACCTATGAGTAGGATTCTGAATCGATAGGCTTGATCGATTCGATAATTTAATTGGACGGCAGATTCGGCAGTTGCGATTCTTGCGTATGTCCGAACTCACGGTGCAATACCTCTTACTCGAGCGCTGCGATCCGGCCCGCAACATGGCCAGGTTCTATGTGCTCACGATCGAGCCGACTCTGTTCGGCGATACTGCATTGGTCCGCGAATGGGGTCGTCTCGGCCAGCGCGGCCGGCGGCGCCTCGATCTGTTTGCGGGGCGGGTGCAGGCCGTCGAGGCACTCGAGACTTGGCTCGTGCGTAAAACACGTCGTGGCTACGTCCGGCGAATTTCGCCGCTCGCGAATTCCGCGGAAACATAGGTACGACCGAATTGCGAGAGGTCTGCTTGTCGGCTTAATACTACAAATGATGGCGCGCCACCCACACGGCGGCCCTTGCACTCTTGTTGGCAAACTCACCCTGATTAAACCTGAAGCCGCTCGTGCAAGACCGGAGGGGCATTGTGCGCATCAGGGGAGCAGTCCCTGCCGAAGCGCGAGCGCCACAGCGTGTGGGAGGGTCAATGCCGCAAGATTTCGCCGGGCATTGTCCAGATGAAACTTCACCCCTCGCGGCGTGACATCAAGAATCTCCGCAATGTCCTGCATCGTCTTGCCATCGGAGATCCAGGCGAGACACTGCCGCTCGCGCTGTGTTAGCGGGCTGCCCACCCCGCCGCCTGCCGACCTGCGTCCGATCTTGGCACTGACATGTGCATGATAGGTGAGACCCACCCTTTCCAACATGTCTTGCGAAGTCTCGATGAAACGATCGAGTCCAAGGCTGCGGTCGTCCACCGCCAGCGTGAATGCGGCGAACTGGTTTTGGCTCGAGGGAATGCGAACGGTCAGGCCGGTCCGGATCTTGAAGCTGAGCGCATCGTCAAACAAACGGCGCTCTTTCGCTGACTTTGCGCTTCGCGCCTCCCGCCCATCCCACCGGGACATCCGGCTGGTGTTTCGCGGTTCCTGAAGAACGGGATCGATCTTGTCATATCCTTCCCGAAAATAGTGGCTTGTCCAGCTCTTCGGATAGGATGAGATCAGATTGGGGCCATTCGCGCGTTGACCAAAATAGGCGACCCAACGGAATCCCAAGGCATGCGCGGCTCGTTCCGCAACACGCCGAAAATCATCTTCCGTATGGGCAGCGTGCAGACAATCGACAAATTCATCGCATGCTCTTTTGACATCTTTCATTGCGCCACTTCAGTCACTTCTTAGTTCCCACAATGCGAACAATCTAACGATTCGCGTTCCACGTGCAGGCGTGTATTGCGACGTTGCGGCAGCTTTGCGGCAAGAACGATTCCAAACACTCCCTGTCAGAACTGACAGCGCAACGCCGTGACGGTGGCTGCTTTCTTGATCTCGAAGCTGTGATTCGTAAGTTTGAGGTTAAGAATGAAGGTCATTGTGCGTAGCCGTGCGGCACTCCTGCACGACCCCGAACTAGCGATGGGAATGCATCGCCTGCGAGGGCGCGTGTTCAAGGACCGGCTCGACTGGGACGTCTCTGTTTCCAGCGGATTGGAGATCGATCAGTACGACACCTTCAGGCCGACTTATCTCCTGGCGCTTGAACAGAACGACGTTGTGGGTTGTGTTCGCCTGCTGCCGACCACTGGGCCTAACATGCTGGCGGATACGTTCCCGGTGTTGCTGGATGGCAACCCGGCGCCGAAGGCTACCAGGATCTGGGAGAGCTCGCGCTTTTGCGTTGACACCAAGAGTGTGGCGGCAACGGCTGAGAGTGGTTTGCGCAAAGCAACGTTCCTGCTCTTTGCAGCTATGATCGAATGGGGCCAGCAGCACAATCTTCGGGCCATCGCAACCGTCACTGATCTGCGCATGGAACGCATCCTGCGTCGGGCCGGATGGCATCTCGATCGCCTCGGCACGCCTCATCAAATCGGCTCGACCAAAGCCGTCGCCGGTTTGTTGCCGATCACCGAGGAGGCTCTCGGCGCGATCCGAGCGGCCGGCCAGATCTCAGGGCGCGCGATTGATGCGCCGTCAAGCCTGGCGATCGCGGCCTAACATCGAACGTCCTCAGCTCCTGACAAAAAAGGATCTCACCATGGACCCAGCTGCATTCGCTGCTCTGGTCGAACGATGTGCCCCGGCGGCCATGGCCCAGCCGCTGATGGCCATCGTGCGGCAGGCGAGTTCGTTCGAGCCGCTGCTCATCACGATTGAAGGGCACAAACCAATTCCAATTCAGGCTACCGACCGTGACGAAGCTATCCAGCTCGCGACCGAGGCCATCGCCAGCGGCCAGCGGGTCCGAACCGGTCTCGCCCAACTTGATGCTGAGGAAACAAAGAAGGCCGGGCTGACGGCGGCCACGACCTTCGATGCGTGCCAGCACATTGCCGGCCTTGGTAGATTGTTCGACGCGCGACTGCAGGCTGCGAGCATAAAAAGCGCCGACCGCGAGCAGGCGATTGCCAAGGTTGTCGCGAACTTCGCGTCCAAGGCTTCCAGTCAAGCCTCCGAGCCTCCCATCCAGCCGATGGCGTCTGCCGATCGTGATCGCCCCACCGGCGATACGACAATCAATCCCACCCGCAGCCTCTGCCAGCGAGCGCCCACGCTGGGACGTCTATCGCTCGGGACTAGGCACGTCAGCCTTCGTCTACGAACGATGAGAAAACGTCGTTTTTCCACCTCAACTCGATACCGTCGTCCGGGCTGGGGTCCGGCTGCGGTGCCAATCGGAGCCGTGCCATGACTTCTCCTGTTAAACACTCCGCTGCCCTTCTTTGCATGGGGGCCGTGCTCAGCGTCGCGTTGGTCGAGCCGGCGCTGGCGCAGACCGCGAACATCGAAGGCGTGCTGCAGAACATTGTCAACATGCTGACCGGCAATGTTGCTCGTCTGCTGGCAACGTTGGCGGTCATCATCGTCGGCATCGCCTGGATGTTCGGCTATCTCGATCTGCGAAAGGCGGCCTATGTCGTGCTAGGCGTCGCCATCACGTTCGGCGCCTCCGAAGTGGTCTCGACCTTGACCGGGGGCCATTAATGATTGAGGCAGCGCGTCTCACCGAGGATACCTTGTTCCTCGCCTGTACACGTCCCGCCATGGTCGCCGGCGTCACCATGGAAGCCATGGCGCTCAACGTGATGTTCTCCTGCATCCTGTTCCTGGCAGCTGGGAGCATCGTCTACGGCCTGGTCGCGATTCCGATCCATGGGCTTTGCCGCATCATCTGCCGGCACGACCCCAACATGTTCCGGATTCTGCTCGCCTGGATCGAAACCCGCGGGCGTGCCCGCAACGCCGCATTCTGGGATGGATCGTCCTGCACGCCCCTCACACTCGTCCGTCGGTATCGGACAAGGGAACTCGGTCATGCGTAACAGGGCGCTCAAAAACCGGGAGATCGAGCCCGACGTCTACCTCCCGTTCGGACGGCATGTCACTGACACCGTAATCAGTCTTACAACACGAGCCCTGCTGACGGTGATCCGGATTGACGGCACCTCGTTTGAGACGGCCGAGACCTCGGATCTGAACGATCTTCACGGCAAGCTGAACCTCACCCTGCGCAATATTGCAGATCCGCAGCTCGCGCTCTGGAGCCATTTGGTGCGCCGCCGGACGTCTGTCTATCCGGACGGCGCCTTCCGGTCCGCCTTTGCAGAAGCTCTTGATGCACAATACCGCCAACGACTCTGCCAGGAAGCGCTGTTTCGCAACGATCTCTATCTGACCGTGGTGTGTCACCCCGGCCGTGCGGCAACCGATACGGCGGCTGCGTTCTTTCGGCGGCTCGGCCGAAGCGCTGGGAATTCCGCCGAGGTCGACAGCGCGGCCCTGAAGCGGCTCGACGATGCTACGCGAGATATCGTTGCGGCACTCGACCGTTACGGCGCCCGGGTGCTCGGCTTGTTCGAGCGCGACGGCATCACCTTCTCAGAGCCGATGGAGCTACTCCACGCTCTCGCCTCCGGGGAGTGGATGGCGACGCCATTGCCACAAGGGCCAATCGGTTCTGCGCTCTATTCAAATCGCGTCATCTTTGGCCGCGAGGCCCTTGAAATTCGCGGGGCCGGTGGGTCGCGCTTCGCTGGCATGTTCGGGCTCAAGGAATATCCAGCGTCCACCCGGCCTGGGCTGTTGAATGCGCTTCTTTTCGCGCCGTTTGAACTGATCGTCACACAATCGTTCGCGTTTTTGGCGAAGGCGGATGCCAAGACGGTCCTGACGCGCAAGCAGAACCAGCTGGTCTCGGCCCAGGATCCCGCCGCTTCGCAAATCGATGAGCTCTCTGACGCGCTCGACGATCTCGAATCCAACCGGTTCGTGCTTGGAGACCATCACCTCTCGCTCCTGGTCTACGCCGACACGCCGTCGCAGCTACAGGAGCACATGAGCGTGGCCCGGCGCGCACTGGCCGATGCGGGTGCCGTGGTCGCTCGGGAAGATCTCGGACTTGAATCTGCCTATTGGGCCCAGCTTCCCGGGCTGTTCAAGTATCGCGCACGCACTGGCGCGATCAACTCGCGGAATTTCGCGGCGTTTTCGCCATTCCACACCTATCCCACAGGGCATCCTGTGGGCAACCATTGGGGACCGGCGGTAGCGATGCTCAAGACTGCATCCGGATCGCCCTTCTATTTCTCCTTCCATAATGGCGATCTCGGCAACACCTTCATCTGCGGCCCCTCGGGGTCCGGCAAGACCGTCGTACAGAACTTCCTGCTGTCACAGGCGGAGCGGTTAGGTGCGTCCTACGTGTTCTTCGACAAGGACCGAGGCGCCGAGATTTTCGTGCGCGCGGTCGGTGGCACCTATTTAACGCTCCACAACGGTACCCCCACCGGTTGCGCGCCGCTCAAGGCGCTGGAGCTGACACCGGCAAATCTGTCCTTCCTCGGCGAACTCATCCGGAAACTCGTCACCCCGGAGGACCGCCCGCTGACCGTGATTGAGGAGGAGCGCATCGACTCCGGATTGCGAGCGCTCGGTCAACTGCGCCAGTCGGAGCGATCGTTTGGGACGTTGCGGACGTTTCTCGGCCAGCAGGATCGTGAGGGCATCGGTGCACGGCTCGAGCGATGGTGCCGGGGCGCTCCTTTCGGCTGGGTACTCGATGGCGAACACGACGCCATCGGTCTCGATGCCCGGTTCATTGGCTTCGACATGACCGATCTCCTGGATCATCCCACGGTGCGCACGCCGCTGATGATGTATCTGTTCCATCGCGTGGAGCGCTTGATCGACGGCCGTCGCCTGATCATCGACATCGACGAGTTCTGGAAAGCGCTTGGCGACGAGGCGTTTCGTGATCTCGCCAACAACAAGCTGAAGACCATCCGCAAGCAGAACGGTGTCATGGTGTTCGGGACGCAATCGCCACGCGACGCGCTGGCCTCGCCGATCGCGCACACCATTGTCGAACAATGCCCGACCCAGCTCTTCCTGCCGAACGCACGGGGAACGCGCTCGGACTATGTCGACGGCTTCCATTTGACCGACGCGGAATTCCGCCTGATCAAGGAGGAGCTCGCGCCCGCAAGCCGGCGCTTCCTGGTCAAGCAAGGCCACAACTCCGTGGTGGCGGAACTCGACCTCGGCGGCTTCGACGACGCGCTCGCCATCTTGTCGGGACGCACCGAAACCGTGGAGCTGCTCGACCGCATTCGTAAGCAGGTCGGCGACGACCCCGCGCAATGGCTGCCGGTATTTCACGCGGAGCGGAGGAAAGCCCAATGAAGGTTCAGCGTAGGCCGATGCTTCTCGCCTCCCTGTCATTCACCCTCCTGATAGCCTCACCTGCAGGGGCAGAGATCGTGTTCGATCCAAGCGTGTTTGCGCGGCAGTTCGAGCAGCTGACGGAATTGAAGAAGCAGGTCGACACCCTGACGTCGCAGCTCAAGGTCGCACAGGATCAATTGAGCCAGGCCAAGCAGCTTTATGACAGCTTCAACAAGCGGACCAACGCCAACGACATCGGTGCGCTCTTGAACACGCCACAGTTCCGGAAAGTTCTGCCCCAACAGTTCTCGGACATCGAACGTCTGGTCGCGAGGCAGGGCAGCGGAAATTTTGCGAATTCGATCAACCAGTATCTCAATCAGAACCGCGCCTATGCCGGCAACAATGTCAATTCGTACTACCGGAGCGAGCTTGACCGGATCGCCCGGCAGACCGGAGCCAAGCATTCACTCGGCCAGGCGGTCTATGACACCGCCTCGCAGCGGATCGATGCGCTTGAGGAGCTCAGGGCTCGCATCAGCTCGGCGACTGATGCCAAGGAGATTCTCGATCTGTCGGCGCGGCTGCAGGCCGAACAGGCGCTGCTGCAGAACGACGTGCTCCGAATGCAGGGTCTGGCGATGATCCAACAGGCCCGCACGGACATGGATGGACAGCGCGAGCGGGAGAAGCAGCGGCAACTGGTCGATGAAATGAAGGCAGCCCTGCAATGAAAACGACGAGTTCTATTCTGTTGTTGCTCGTCGCAACAATCAGCCTCACGGGCTGCAACGAGACCGACACTATTCGTCCGACGAAAACAGTCGGCTGGTTTTTCGAGCATCGCGACGAGCTTGCGGTGGCTCTAAAGGCGTGCCGCGACAACCCGGGCGAACTCGCAAAGACGCCAAATTGCGTCAACGCCAATGAAGCCCGCAACAAGGTCACCGTCCAAGAAATGAAAGACGCCCTGAAATAAGGATCGCCGCGATGGCAGTTAACGTCTTCGACAGCTTCTTAAAAGAGTTCGAGCAACCGATTACGGCATTCGTGTCGACCTCGGTTTCGAATCTTGCCGCTTACATCGATGGTCCGCTACGCACGGCCGTAATGCTCTACGTTATCCTCTACGGTTTTGCCGTGATGCGGGGAGCTATTTCCGAGCCGATCATGGAATTCGCCTGGCGGGCGATGCGGATCGTGGTCGTGGTGCTGCTGGCGACGAATTCCAGCGCGTTCCAGCAATACGTCACCGGTCTATTCTTCGATTCCTTACCAAAGGAGATCGGCAATGCATTGGCGGGCTCGGGACTGAATACCGGTTCTGGAGCGCCGTTCGATCAGCTCCTTTCCAAAGGAATTGACGTCGCTAACAAGATCTATGAGCAGGCTGGCCTCACTAACATCGCGCCCGCTCTCATTGCGGCCATTCTCCTGGTCTTTGTGGCCGTCGGGTCGTTTCTGCAATTTGCCATCCTGCTCTACGCCAAAGTGGGTCTCGGCGTTGTCATCGCGCTCGGCCCGGTCTTCATTGCACTCGGGCTATTTGAGGCAACGCGCCCGTTTACAGAGGCATGGCTTCGGCAGGTGGCCAACTTCGTAATACTGTTAGTGCTGGTGGTCGCTCTGGTCGGGCTGATGTTAACGACCGTCAGCGGCTTCATCGACAGGTTCGTGGCCAACGCGGGAACGGCAGGCGAGATGGTCGTCGCTGCGGTCGCGATCAGCGCCGTGCTGGGTCTGTCCGGATACATCGCGCTTCAATTGCCGGTCATCGCAGGTGGCCTTGCTGGGGGCGGCGCGTCGCTCGCAAGCCGGCTGGTCACAAGCCCTCTGGTTGCCAATGCCACGGCCGCGGCCGGAGGGGCCTATGCCGGTGCCCGCTGGTCGGCCAGCCGCGGCCTCGCCGCAATCCGGGCCAGCCGTCAGGGTGGCAGCATGCGGCGCACTCAATCGCGGGGCACGACGGCGGCCTAAGCAATCGTCGCCGGAATCAGGCGACAGAAATAACGGGGGCATCAGAACGATGTGGCGACGACTATTCATCATTTGCATCATCGCATGGCAGCTTGGCGGCTGCGCGAACTGGTCAAAAGGGCCGCCGTCATGTGATGGCCTGGCTCGGCGACCGCTTAACCGCTCATTGTGGGATTGGGAGTCCGGCGCTCCGGCGACACCCGAGCCGCCAGCTTCGCCACCCGCACCCATCATACGGAAGGGCGAAGGCAACCCGGCATCTTCGACCCATCTCGCCGCATCCGGCCGCGGGATCGACGTTGCGGCCTCTTACCGCGCCTGCGGCAAGGAGGCGTAAGATGATCGGGCATGATGACCTGAAAGGCTATTTCGACAATGCGCGGCGATGGGAACAGGATCTGTTGCTGTCGGCCCATCGCTCGCGGCGAATCGCGTGGGTGATTGCCGCTTGCGCCTGCGCATTGGCGGTCGCCTCGGTCGGTGCGGTCGCAGCGCTGGCGCCGCTGAAGACGGTCGAGCCGTTCGTCATCCGGGTCGATAACGCGACGGGTATTGTCGACACCGTCTCCGCCCTCAATTCGACGCCGGCGCGCTACGACGAAGCCGTCACCAAGTATTTCCTCGGACGATACGTTCGCGCGCGTGAAGGTTACAGCTATCCGGAAGCCGAAGCCAACTTTCGCACGATTTCCTTGCTTTCGGGCCAGGGCGAACAGGCCCGCTTCGCAGCCTGGTACCGCGGCTCCAATCCCGAAAGCCCGCAGGTCGTTCAGGGCCGTTTCGGCGTTGCGACGGTACGTATTAAGGCGATATCGCTCCTTGCGGACAATGTCGCGTCCGTGCGTTTCATGAAAGAAAGCCGCAAGGGCGAGGAAACCCATGTGACCCATTGGGTCTCGACCTTGACGTTTTCCTATGCCAACCCGCCGATGTCCTCCACCGACCGCCTGATCAATCCGCTCGGCTTTCTGGTTTCGGAATATCGCGCCGATCCGGAGGTCGTGCCATGAAACGTTTCGCGCTTCTGATCACTTTCGCTCTCGGATTTTCGGGACCGGTGCTGGCGCTACAGCAGCCGGCGCCGGGCCAACGCGATGCGCGTGTGCGCACGGTGACCTACGACCCCGCCAATGTGGTCCGCCTCAACGGCGTCATTCGCGCCTCGACCCAGGTCGTCTTTGCGGATGACGAGGAGATCGCGCATGTTGCGATTGGGGATGCGATCGCATGGGAGGTTGCACCGGCAGGTTCGATCCTGTTCCTCAAACCGCGCGAAAAACATCCGCCGACCAATCTGCAGGTCGTCACGACGCGGCCCGATGGACGCAAACGCTCCTATCAATTCGAGCTGTCGATCGCCGAGACGACGCTGGCCGACAGCTACTTCGTCGTCCGGTTTGCCTATCCCGGCGACGAGATCGAGCGTCGGCGCATCGAGGCGGCCGCCCGAGGCGCCGAGCGGGAAGGCGCGCTGATCGATCAGACGTTTGACCTGCATCATGCCTATGGCGCGCGCAACTGGCGCTTTTCGGCCCAGGGCTCCGTGGACCTCGAACCCGAAGCTGTATTTGACGATGGCAAGGAAACCACGTTCCGCTTCGCAGGCAATCGAGAGATCCCGGCGATCTACCTGATCAACCCGGACGGCTCTGAAAGTCTGGTGCCCAAGGATGTTCGCGGCGAGCTGGTGGTGGTCCACGCCACAGCTCGCGAGTTTCGGCTGCGCAAGGGCGACACCGTGCTCTGCATCTTCAATGAAGCGTTCGATGCGGTCGGCGTCAATCCCGGCACCAACACCACAAGCCCCTCGGTCGAACGGCGGGCGAAGAGGTCATCTCCAACCCTTAAGGCACGATCGGCGGACGCACATGACTGAGCTTGAACATGAGACGCTTGCCGGCGAGCGCGGCATTACCCCGGTGGGAGGAGGGGACAACGGCCGAACAGCGATGCTCAAACGCGGCTTCGGAGCGCTCGCACTGACCGCATTCGCCTTTCTGATCATCTGGGGGACTTGGAAAAGCGACAAGCCGGTCAGCGAATCGGCCCGCAAGCTCATGATCCGCCAAGCGGCGGCGTTCGAGCCCGCCGCGGAACTACCTGCCGCACCCACCACCACGGCCTCCATTCCGGTCGCCCCGATCGCGGCCGCCCCGGCTGCTCCCGCGCCCGCGACGGACCAAATGCTCGAAAGCGCGCGGCGCGCGCCGGTGCTGGCCTACAACCGACCGGTCGCACCGGGACGTCCAGCCCGCGAAACCGTGACCGGAAGCGTCCCCGTCGATCCCTATGATTTTGGGCGGGCCGAGCCACGCAACGAGCTCGCCGACAAGCTGAAACCAACGCCGATTGAGGGCGTGCGCGCGGCGCGGCTGCGCAACCGCAATCTTCTCGTCACCCAGGGCACGTCGATTCCGTGCGTGCTCGAGACCGCAATGTCGTCGGATGTCGCCGGCTTCGTCTCCTGCGTCGTGCTGCGCGACGTGATGTCGGATTCCGGCAACGTGGTGCTCATGGAGAAGGGCACACAAGTCGTTGGCGAATATCGTGCCAATGTTCGGCGCGGTTCCAAACGCATGTTTGTGCTATGGGCGCGCGCTAAGACGCCGACAGGCGTCATCGTGGCGCTGGCCTCGCCCGCTACGGATGCGCTTGGCCGGGCTGGGTTCGACGGCGACATCGACACGCACTTCTGGGAGCGCTTCGGCTCAGCGCTGTTGTTGTCAATCGTCGGCGATGCCTCTTCGATCGGACGCCAGCAACTACAAGATGGCTCGATCCAGATCAACAACACGGCCGGCGCCACCAACACCGCCGCGGGCATTGCCGTCGAGCAGTCCATCAACATTCCGCCGACGCTGAACAAGAATCAGGGCGAGCTCGTCAATATCTTTGTCGCGCGCGACTTGGATTTCTCGTCGGTCTATCAACTCAAACGGGTCGAAAGCCGCACCCAGATTCTCGACCGCACCCTCCCCGGAGGCCTCGTCGGACCGGCAATGGTGAGCAAATGACCGCAGCCGCGCCGATCGAACAGGATGGCGGTCGTCTGGTGCTGGCGCGCTACCTCGAGCCACTGGCGCCATACCTGGCGAACGACACCCTCACTGAAATCGTCATCAACCGCCCCGGCGAGATCTTCGTGGAGGGGCCCAACGGTTGGACCCGGCATGAGCTAGCTGCCCTCACGCACACCTATCTCTCCCACCTTGCGACCGCGGCCGCCAGTCACACTCGTCAGGACATCGGGCCGGAATACCCGGTCGTATCGACCAGCCTGATCGGCGAGGAGCGCTGCCAGATCGTCGTCCCGCCAGCCGTGCCTGCTGGCATGATCAGCCTCACGATCCGCAAGCCCTCGACACTGACTATGAACCTGGACGCTCTTGAGCGGGCAAAGCTGTTCGATGAGGTCCGTTCCGCCAGTGACGAGCTGGACACCGACGAGCATCGACTACTCGCTCTGAAAGAAGCCGGCCAATGGCGCGAGTTCCTCGAGCTTGCGGTGCGTACCCGCCGCAATATCCTGATCTCTGGGGCGACGGGTTCCGGCAAGACGACTCTGTCCAAGGCGCTGATTGGGGCGATCCCGGCGCATGAGCGGCTGCTCACCATTGAAGACACGGCCGAGCTCGTCATCCCGCATCAGAATTGTGTCCGGCTGCTCTATGCCAAGGACGGGCAGGGCGTGGCCAAGATCGGCCCCCGCGAACTGCTCGAGTCGTCCTTGCGCATGCGGCCGGATCGCATCCTGCTGCAGGAGCTGCGCGACGGCACCGCCTTCTTTTATCTCAGGAACGTGAATTCAGGGCACCCGGGATCAATCACGACGGTTCACGCGGACAGCGCCCGCCTTGCCTTCGAACAGATGACTTTGCTGGTCAAGGAGAGTGCGGAGGGACGTGACCTCCATCGCCACGATATCCGTTCGCTCTTGCTACATCTGGTCGACGTCGTCGTCCAAATGCAGAAGCGCAACGGCCGGTATCGTATTTCGGAAATCTACTATGACCCCGTTCGCAAACGCGACCACGCCCGCTAAAGCGGCCGGGGGCACGGCGCTCGCGCTCGTGGCCGGCGCAGTCTTCCTACTGGTCGCCTCGAATGTTCTGCTGCTCGGGCTCCGGCTTCACGACGGTGGCTTTCACTGGTCGGAGATCGCGACAGGCTGGCCGCGCTATGGATCCGACCCGCGCTTCGACCGCTGGCTGACGCTGTCGACCCTCGCCGGCCTGATCGTGGTCTTTGGCTTGCTCGGCGCCGTCCTTCGACACCGTCCGCTTCCCCTTCACGGCAAGGCCCGTTTCGCCTCCGAGCGCGAAATCAAGGCGGCCGGCCTGCGATCGAAGGAGGGCCTGCTGCTCGGCCGCAAAGACGGGAAAATGCTCTGCTTCGGCGGATCGGAACACGTCCTCC
Organism: Bradyrhizobium sp. 31Argb; assembly: GCF_043638955.1. Lineage (NCBI taxonomy): Bacteria > Pseudomonadati > Pseudomonadota > Alphaproteobacteria > Hyphomicrobiales > Nitrobacteraceae > Bradyrhizobium > Bradyrhizobium sp. 31Argb. Next base: position 12,435 of record NZ_JBEGDB010000188.1, read on the forward strand.
TTTACGCCCCTACCCGCGCCGGGAAGGGCGTCGGCTATGTCATTCCCAACCTGCTCAATTGGCCGGATTCGGTCGTTGCGCTCGACGTCAAGAAAGAGAACTGGGATCGTTCCGCCGGCTTTCGCGCAGTGCACGGGCAGGAGGTCCATCTGTTCGATCCCCTCGACGAAAACGGTCGCACCGCGCGCTACAATCCGCTGGCCTATGTGCGCAGCGACCCCGCCGATCTCTATGACGATCTGCAACGCATCGCGGTGATGCTGTTTCCGGCCGAGAGCCGCGGCGATACCTTCTGGTTCGAGGCAGCTCGTTCATCCTTTGTGGCGATCGGGGGCTATGTCGCGGAAACGCCGGGCTTGCCGTTGACAATTGGCGAGATCCTGCGCCAGCTGTCGGCAACCCAGGATCTTAAGACGCACTTCGGCAAAATCATCGCAGACCGCAAGGCGGGTCCTTCCGCGCTGTCGCGGCACTGCATCACGGCGCTAAACGACTTTCTCGCAGCTTCCGAAAACACGTTGAACTCGGTCCGCAAAACCGTGACGGCACGGCTCGGCCTCTGGCTCAATCCCCGGATTGATGCCGCAACCTCGAGTAATGATTTCGACCTGCGGCAGCTGAGGCAGCAGCCGATGTCGATCTACCTTGGGGTGACACCTGACAATCTCGACCGCATGGCACCGCTGTTGAACCTGTTCTTTCAGCAGGTGGTCGATCTCAATACCCGGGAGCTGCCGGAACAAAACCCCAAACTCAATCGCAAGGTACTACTGCTGCTGGACGAGTTTCCGGCGCTCGGCAATGTGAATGTGCTGGCAAAATCGGTCGCCTTCGTCGCCGGCTACGGCATCCGCCTCCTCACCGTCGTCCAGAGCCCGGCGCAGCTGCGCGCCATCTACGGGATCGACGCAGCCCGCAACTTCATGACCAACCATGCCGTTGAGGTCGTGTTTGCACCAAAGGAGCAGGACGTGGCGAATGAGCTCTCGGAGCGCATCGGCTACGAGACTGTCAACGCCCGCAGCCGCAGCGGACCAAAAGGGCTCGCGATGCGTGCGATCAGCGAGACAGTGTCAGAGCATCGGCGCGCCCTCATGCTGCCACAAGAGCTCAAGCTTCTTCCGAAATCCAAGGCCTTCATTCTCGGCACCGGCATTCCGCCAATCATCGCCGATAAGATCATCTACTACGAGGACAGGTCTTTCCTGGAGCGATTGCTGCCGGCGCCTGTCCCCCAGATGCCCAAAGCGCGTTCAAATGCACTGCTCGATGCCGAAATCAAGGAGTTGCGCTCCGAGATCGCTGAGCTGCGTGCGGTACTCCGAGCACGGCCCATGACCGACGAGGAAGTGGCCCATCCCTCCACGATTCCTTCAGGGGCCAGTTTCGATTTCGGGGATGTGGATGTCGACCTTGAAGGCCTGTCCGAAGACGACCTGAGAACCTGGATCCTGAATTACATCGACAGCCAGGTCATTCCGCCGACGCGGCGGACGGGTCGCAAGCAGAAGGGTGAGGAGCATGAGCGCCAGGCATGACGCGAGCGAGGAGTTCAGCCTGGAGCGGCAACGTCGCGCGGGGCGCGCTTCCGCCCGAGAAAAGGGGGAAGACGAATCCATAACAACAGCCCCCAACAAGCCTTCATCCGCGGAGGTGACAGATAGTGCGTTTCCGGACCGTATCCGTCGGAAATATTAGGTGGTGGCCAGTGACTCCGAAAAGGATGGATCCGGCCGCGAAGCGCGGCTCTATGCCGATGCGCGGAAAGAGTACCTCGCGTTCAAGGCCACTGACGAGCGCCTGGTCACCCGCATAACTGCCGCCGAAGTAATCCGGGACATGGTCAGCGTGGCACAGCATCGCCAGTGGGAGGCACTTCACGTTCGTGGCTCCGTCGAGTTCCGACGCGAGGCCTGGCTCGAGGCTGGCGCGCGCGGGATCGATGTGAAGGGCTATCAACCAAGCGAGCTTGATGGCCAGGCGCTTGCTGACCGACGAGCCGCATGGGAACGGGCCCAGGCCCGCACCAACGATGTAGAGGCTCGCTCGGCCTCCGACAGGCCTCTGCAGGCGGATAGGCTCGATTACGACAAGGGCGTATCCGGACGTCTGATGGAGGTCGGTATTGGCCCCTACCGCAACCGCGCCGACGCGGAGCCGTCAACCTATGTAGCCATCAAACTGGACGACGGCCGGCGACATCAGGTGTGGGGCGTCGGCGTTGTAACGGACGTCGCAGATAGCGGCGCCAAGCCTGGCGATCGCATCTCTCTGCGAAGGGATGGCGTCGAGCCCGTCATCAGGGCGATCAAGTCCATAGACGCGGCCACAGGAATCGCAGGCATCGAACGGCGCCAGATGTGGCGCAACATCTGGAGTGTGACGGTGGAGGAACGCCGTGCAGACCGACCGACGGCTGCGCATGATTCCGACCTGCTCGCGGCCCAATCCCAGCTTGTCGTCATCAACAAGCTTGTCGAACGTGCTCTGCCGAACGATGAGAATGCTCGCCAGAGCATTATGGCCTTCGCCAAGGAGCGCATAGCCCAGCATCTGGAAAACGGGCATACGTTTGCGCGAGCGACCTTCATTGAGCCTGTCCGCGACCGTCATGAAGAATCCGTTCGCGCGAAGGAGGGACGTCTCCAGAGCCAAAGCGGCGAGCGTATTAGATTGCTGGAGCAAGAGCGCTAAGCGCTGAATCATCTCACGCGAAGCCGCGATCGACGGCTGACGCCACCGCGCTGGAGCCTGACTTGCGGACGATGACCTTGACGTGGAGATGATAGCTTGAAAAGGTGACCGCTGACAGCAAACCTGTTCGCCGTCAGGACCTTTGAGACAAATTGAAGGATTTTGCGGAGGGAGGATTTCTGGTTCATCGTAGCCACCAGGAGCGAAGATGAAGCAGAAATCCGGACCGGGCAAAGCGCCGGCAGAACAAGTTCTAAAGGACATTCGGCGTCAGACGCGCTGGCATTACTCGGCAGAAGAGAAGATCCGCATCGTATTGGAAGGATTGCGGGGCGAGGAGAACATCTCCGAGCTCTGCCGCCGAGAAGGCATCGCCGCCTCGATGTATTATGGCTGGTCCAAGGAGTTCCTCGAAGCCGGTAAGCGCCGCCTGGCGGGCGATACGGCGCGTGCGGCGACCTCCGGCGAGGTGAAGGATCTGCGTCGTGAGACGGCAGCGTTGAAGGAAGTTGTGGCCAACCTCACCCTCGAGAACCGCCTGCTCAAAAAAAGCATGAACGGGGATGGGGAGGACGAGGCATGAGATATCCTGCGTCCGAGAAGGCCGAGATCATCCAGTTGGTCGAGCAGTCGCATCTGCCGGCCAAGCGCACGCTGGACAAGCT
>NZ_JBEGDB010000189.1:0-15784 GCF_043638955.1 Bradyrhizobium sp. 31Argb
CCAAGGCTTCCTCCTAAAAGAAAGCCTTGAATCACGTTCAATCTGATTTGAGAATCCCAAGAGTCCACACGGCCTAAAGTGCCTGCGCTGGTGAACGTATTTCGCCTCTGCGACAACCAACCAATATCGGGACTGGGAATCTTAAGGACTATGCGCGTGAGCGGACGTCGGATTTCGACATTGCAGACTGCAAGTGAACGGGCTTGGAAGATCGCGCTTCTGGCGACGGTAGGCACGCTCGGCGCCGCCTCGCAGGCCGATGCCGCGCTCTACTACTGGAATAACTATGATCCCAGCTACTACCAGCCCGAGCCGCAGATTCAGCCGCGGCGGCAGAAGCCCCGCAAGCCCGGTGCAAAGGCCGCAGCCCCTGAGAAAGACACCGGCATCAAGCCGCAGACGCCGCTGATCATCACGGTCTCGATCCATGACCAGAAGATGCGGGTCTTCGACGCCAACGGTCTCTTTGCCGAGAGCCCGGTCTCGACCGGCATGAAGGGCCACTCCACCCCGATGGGTGTCTTCAGCGTCATCCAGAAACACAAATTCCATCACTCCAACATCTATAGCAACGCGCCGATGCCCTATATGCAGCGGATCACCTGGTCGGGCGTCGCGATGCATGCCGGCGTGCTGCCCGGCTATCCGGCCTCGCACGGCTGCATCCGGATGCCGATGGCATTCGCGATCAAGATGTGGAATTGGACCAAGATGGGCGCACGCGTCATCATCACGCCCGGCGAGATCACGCCCGCTGCTTTCTCGCATCCGCTGCTCGCCACGCAAAAGGTGGGGCCGCAACCTGTTGCCGAAGAACCGAAGGTGGATGCTCCGCTCGGCGTCAAAGGCGACAAGGGCGACAAGGGCGCGGAGCTCAAGCCGGCCAACGAAACCGGTCTCGAGCTGCGCGCGACCGTGGGTCATGCCGAGCTGCAAACATCGCTGCGCGAGCAGACCCATACCGCGGACGCCAGCGGTGCGATGCCGGCCGACCGCCCCTCTCTCACGTTAGCTGGCGCGACCATCGCGAAGGCTGACGAGTCTTTGAAGAGCGAAGTCACAGGTGCTGCGCCCGATGAGGCGAAGGCGGAAACCGAAGCTGCACTCACCAAGACCGCCGCCGTAACCGCTTCCGACGCCGGGCTGGACGACAGCACGATCGGCGAAGCGAAATCAGCCGGCGAGCATCCGATCGAGATCACCGCCAGCACCGAAGCTTCGAAAACCGAAGCCGCTGCTGGTCAACGCGTGAAGGCCGAGACAACGGCCGAAGCGGTCAAGCAGGATGCGCCCAAGGTCGACGCCGCAAAATCGACCGAGCCCAAAGCTGCCGAGACAAAGGCTCCCGAGACAACGGCTGAGCCCGCCAAGTCGGGCGAAACACCTGCTGCCGACGTCAAGAAGGATGCTTCACGTTTGCCGGGCGCCGCAAAGCTCGATCAGCCGAAGCGGACCGGCCAGATCGCCGTTCTGATCAGCCGCAAGGATTCCAAGCTTTACGTTCGGCAGAATTTTGCGCCGCTGTTCGAGGTGCCCGTGGTGATCGCATCTGGCGACCGGCCGCTGGGCACGCATGTGTTCACCGCCCAGGTCGACAAGAGCGATCCCAATCTCCTGCACTGGTCGGTGGTCTCGCTGCCGACTGCACGCACAGCCGTGCGTCTCGAGGAAGATGCGTATCCGGGACGGCGCCGCCGCGCCGCAACCGCCGCCGCCGAGGTCAAGCCGCAGCCGCTCGCCAACAGCCCGGCGGAGGCGCTCGACCGCATCACCATCCCGCAGGACGCAATGGCGCGCGTCAACGAGGTGCTGACGTCAGGCGGCTCGATCATCGTCTCCGACCAGGGCATCAACCAGGGCGAAACCGGCGAAGGCACCGACTTCATCATCCCGCTGCGCTAGGCATCTCCGTAACGGCATGTTGAAAGCCACGCGCCGCTCGGCCGGGTTATTGTTCCGCGAATCTTCACGCCGAAGGGAGTGGCCATGATCAGCCGCAGGATTTTTGTCGCGGGTGCGGTAGCGGTATTGGCCGAACCTTTGTACTCCCGGAGCTTGCGGGCGGAGCCGGCGATGAGCCGGGTCACCGCGTATGCCTTCTCGTTTCCGGCGCTGCAGGGCGGCGACATCCGGCTTGCCGAGCATGCCGGCCGGCCGCTCCTGATCGTCAACACCGCCTCGCTCTGTGGCTTCACCCCACAATATGCGGGGCTGCAGGCCCTGTGGACGGAGTTCCGCGACCGCGGCCTCGTCATCATCGGCGTGCCCTCGAACGATTTCGGCAGCCAGGAACCAGGCGGGGCAAGCGAGATCGCCGAGACCGCGCATCACCAATATGGCGTCACCTTCCCGATGGCGGCCAAGGCCGTCGTGAAAGGCCCCAATGCGCATCCCTTCTACAGATGGGCTGCCGAGGCGCGCCCGAAGGATGTCCCGCGCTGGAACTTTCACAAATATCTGATCGGCCGCGACGGCTACATCGCCGACGTCTTCCCTGAGTCGGTTGCGCCGGAGGACACGAGGGTCAAGACCACCATCGCCCGGGCGCTGGCGGCGGCCTGATCCCTGCAATTTACCTGTGCAGGAAGTCAGCCTCCGTTGCATTGGCGGGGGGTGACCATCTAGGCTACTATTAGTTGGGGTGGGAGGCAGTTCGGGCGGGTATTGGATACCTTCATCCGCACGATAGCTCTAGGGAACACAGCCATGCGCATTGCGGCAGGTCTGATTTTTGCGGGTGTGGTTTCGCTGCTCTCGTCCACCGCGGTTTGGTCGCAGACTCCTCCCGCGGTCAAAGGTGCTCCCGTCGCCAAGGGTGCGAACGCTGCTCCAGCGCCTGCACAGCAGGCGGCCGCTCCGCAGGCGGCACCAGCGCCGGTTCCTGCGGCCGCCCCCGCGCAGCCACCGCAGCCCGCGCGCGCCGCTTGCAACAATCCGAACGCGCTCGGCGTCGGCCGCACGGTCGAGATCGACACGACAGGCGGACCCGGCTTCGGTTTCGAGCATTTCAAGCAGCTCGACTTCCTGCGCGACCACGAGGTGGTCCTCACCTTCGACGACGGCCCATGGCCGAACAACACGCCTGCCGTGCTGAAGGCGCTGGCGGACGAATGCACCACCGGCATCTTCTTCCCGATCGGCAAGCACGCGACCTACCATCCCGAGATCCTCAAGCAGGTTTACAATGCCGGCCACACGGTCGGCGCGCACACCTGGTCGCATGCCAACCTGAACAACAAGAAGCTGACGGAAGACCAGCGCAAGGACGAGATCGAGAAGGGCTTCGCTGCGGTCAAGTGGGCGCTCGGCGTCGCGCCTTCGCCGTTCTTCCGCTTCCCGGCGCTGCAGCATCCGCCGGAAATGGTGACCTATCTCGGCACCCGCAACATCGCCATCTTCTCCTGTGACCTCGACTCGTTCGACTTCAAGGCGAGCAAGCCGCAGACGGTGATCGACACCGTGATGAAGAAGGTCGACAAGCTCGGCAAGGGCATCATCCTGATGCACGACTTCCAGAAGCACACCGCGGAAGCCCTGCCCGAACTGTTGAGCCGGCTGAAGGCCGGCGGCTACAAGGTCGTGGCGATGCGCGCGAAAGCGCCGGTGCAGGTGCTGCCGCAATATGAGGAAGAGCTGGCCAAGGACGCCAAGCTGCCGACGGTGAGTGCGCGGCCGGTCAACAGCGTCGTGACGACGGTTTCGGAATAGCGCGCGAAGCGATCGTGCCGGCGTTGCGTTTCGAAGGCTATGTGATCGTCTCCGCCGATGGCCGGCTGGCCAGCGCCGATAACGTGATGCCGGACCAATTGAAGTTCGAGGGCGACAAGAGATTCTTCTCCGCCGCCCTCGACCGTGCCGACTTGATCGTGCATGGCCGCAATTCCTACGAGGACCAGCCGAACTCGCCACAGCGAAAACGCATCATCGTGACGCGCAAAGTGCGCGCCACCACGCCCGATCCCGCAAATCCGCAAGCCACGCTCTGGAATCCCGCCGGTGCCACGTTCGAGACCGCGAGCGCGCAAGCGGGCGTCACCTGCGGCACCGTCGCGATCATCGGCGGTCCCTCGGTGTTCGATATGTTCATGGACCGCTACGACACGTTCTGGCTGTCGCGGGCATCGCGGGTGAACCTACCGGACGGGGAGCCTTGTTTCCCCGGCGTCCCCGCCCGCTCGCCGCAGCAAATCCTTGCATCGCACGGATTGAAGCCAGGCGAGCCGCAAATCCTCGATGCGAACCAAGGCGTCACCGTCACGCCGTGGCGGCGCGACACAGCGTGAGGCTGCCGTAGCCCGGGTGAAGCGCCAGCGTAACCCGGGGCCGCTCGCAAATACGGATACCGCCGTCCCGGGTTACGCGTTCCGCTCCACCGGGGCTACAAGTCTCTCACGCATCGCCGTAGGCGGCCTCAGCGCTCCGCGGCGTGCGGCCGTAGCCGGCGAGGATGAACAGCGCGCCGATGATCGACAGGTTCTTCAGCGCCTCCATCAGCGTATGGGCGTTGTCAGGCGCCGGCTGATTCCAGAAATCGTGGAAGTAGAAGGTCGCGCCGACCACGAGGATGATGAGCAGGATCGAGAAGAAGCGCACCAGCCAGTTCAGCGCAATCATCAGGCCGGCAATGATTTCGAACGCGCCGACCGAAATCGCGATCAATTGCATGATCGGCATTGCCGCCAAGGTTTCAAGCTGGTGCGCATAGGGCGCCGCAATCTCGGGAATGGTGATCTTGGCTGCGAAGGAATCCGCGGTCGCCTGGATCGCCAACAGCTTGGTTGCTCCCGAATAGATGAACAGGACGGCGAACAAAACTCGTCCGAAAGCAATGAACCCCGGCATGGTCGTCCCCATTGATCGCAGTCGTGAACCGAGCCCGGAACGATTATGGTCGTTCCGCCTGCCGCGAGCAATTCGAATTCGTCTCCGCCTAGCCGAACAAGGTCGGCTGCGCGCGGACCGCACGCTCCTGCGCCTCGACGGCGGCGACCGCCGTCATGTTGAGGACACCGCGCGCCGTCACCGACGGCGTTAGGATATGCGCCGGCCGTGCCGGGCCGATCAGGATCGGGCCGACGGGAAGCGCGTCTCCCAGCGACTTGATCATCTGGTAGGCGATGTTGGCCGCATCGAGATTCGGCATGATCAGGATGTTGGCCTCGCCCTCCAGCTTCGATGCCGGCAGCACCAGGTCACGCACGGCCTTGGACAGCGCGGTGTCGCCCTGCATCTCCCCGTCGGCTTCGATCTCCGGATGCTTTTCTTTAAGAAGCTGCGTGGCGCGCCGCATCTTGCGCGAGGATTCGGTGTCGTAGCTGCCGAAATCCGAATGCGACACGAACGCGACCCTGGGCTTGAAGTTGAAGCGCTGGACGTGGATCGCCGCGAGCGATGCCATCTCCGACAGCTCTTCCGGGCTGGGATTCGGCCGTACCTGCGTATCCGCAATGAAATAGGCGCCCTTGGTCGAGATCATCAGCGCCAGCGCCGCGTAGTCGCTGACGCCAGGCAGGAAGCCGATGATCTCGCGCACGTGGCGCAGATGGCTCATGTAGCGGCCCTCGACGCCGCACAGCATGGCATCCGCCTCGCCGCGCACCACGGCGAGCGCCGCGATGACCGTGTTGTTGGTGCGCACCACCGTGCGCGCCGCATCGGGCGTCACGCCGCGCCGGCCCGCGACGTCAATATAGGACTGCACATAGGAACGGTAGCGCGGATCGTCCTCGGGATTGATGAGGTCGAAATCCTTGCCGGCCTTGATCGCGAGGCCGAAGCGCTTGATGCGGGCTTCGACCACCGAGGGCCGCCCGACCAGGATCGGCCGCGCCAGCTTCTCTTCCAGCACCACTTGCGTGGCGCGCAGCACGCGCTCGTCCTCGCCTTCGGCATAGATCACGCGCACCGGCTGCGTCTTGGCCTTCGCGAACATCGGCTTCATGACGAGACCGGAGCGGAACGCGAAGCGCTCGAGCAGGGCGGTATATTCGTCGAAATTCTTGATTGGCCGCGTCGCAACGCCCGATTCCATCGCCGCCCTCGCCACCGCCGGCGCGATGCGCAGGATCAGGCGCGGGTCGAACGGGCTTGGGATCAGCGAGCCGGGCCCGAAACCCTGCGTCTCACCGGTGTCGTAGCGCGACGCGACCGCGTCCGAGGGCGGATCGCGCGCGAGCTGCGCGATCGCGTCCACCGCCGCATGCTTCATCGCCTCGTTGATCGCGGTCGCGCCGACGTCGAGCGCGCCGCGGAAGATGAAGGGAAAGCACAGGACATTGTTGACCTGATTCGGGAAGTCCGAACGTCCGGTGCAGATCATGGCGTCAGGGCGCGCTTTCCGCGCCTCGTCCGGCATGATCTCCGGCACCGGGTTGGCGAGCGCCATGATCAGCGGATTCTCCGCCATCTGCTTTGCCATTTCCGGCTTCAGCACATTCGGCGCCGAGAGGCCGAGGAAGATGTCGGCGCCGCCGATCACGTCGGCCAGCACCCGCGCATCCGTCTTCTGCGCATAGACCGCCTTCCAGCGGTCCATCGAGGTGTTGCGGCCCTCATGCACGACGCCGTCGATGTCGCAGACCCAGATGTTCTTGCGCTGCGCCCCCATCGATACCAGAAGATTGAGGCAGGCGATCGCGGCCGCGCCCGCGCCGGAGCAGACGATCTTCACCTCGGACAACTTCTTGCCGTTCAACAGCAGCGCATTGACGATCGCAGCCCCGACGATGATCGCGGTGCCATGCTGGTCGTCGTGGAAGACCGGGATCTTCATCCGCTCCTTGAGCTGCGCCTCGATCTCGAAACACTCGGGCCCGCGGATGTCCTCCAGATTGATGCCGCCGAAGGTCGGCTCCAGCGCCGCCACCGTCTCGACCACGCGCTCGATCGTGTCGGCCTTGATCTCGATGTCGAACACGTCGATGCCGGCGAATTTCTTGAACAGCACCGCCTTGCCTTCCATCACCGGCTTTGAGGCCAGCGGGCCGATATTGCCAAGCCCAAGCACCGCGGTACCGTTACTGACCACCGCGACCAGATTCGCGCGTGCCGTCAGCGAGGCGGCCTCGGCGGGGTTCTTCGCGATCTCGGTGCAGGCGGCGGCGACGCCGGGCGAATAGGCGAGCGCGAGGTCGCGCTGGTTGGCGAGCGGCTTGATCGCCTGTATCTCAAGTTTGCCCGGGCGCGGCAACCGGTGATAGGCCAGCGCCGCCGAATGGAGATCTTCAGAAGAGGATGACATCGTACTCTCGCGTTTCCGGCCTCAAGCTCTTATTCTGTGCGGGTCTAACAAGGCCAGTTGTCCGGCAGATGGAGCCGGATGTGAAGCACGCCGGGCCCCCTCGATGCAACATCGGATCGCACTCCCGTCAACAGCCGCCCGGCTGCGCAATATTTGAAGCCATACCGCCCTTTCCTTCTCCGGTCATCCCCTTGAGAACATGGCAATTTGTCCCCAGGATGATCGGTAATTCGGAGCTGACCGGATGATACGGATATTGATCGGCCTGATCGCCGCGGTCGTGGTCGCCGCCGCCGGCCTGCTCGGCTTCAATCTCTACGTGCAGCATCGCATGACCAGCGGCATCGAGGCGGCCTTCGCGCAAGTCCGCGCCGCCGGCGGCAAGGCGAGCCATGGCAAGGTGACGGTGGATATGCTGGCGCGCACCGTCACGGTCGTGGACATCGTGGGCGAATCGGCGGCGCAGCCACCGGCGCGGCTGCGGATCGCGAGCCTGACCGCCACCGGCGTCCGCCAGCCCGACCGTGCCCGCATCTCGGCCGACAGCATCGAACTGACCGATATCGAGCTGGCAACCGAGGTGACCGACAAGGTCCCGGCCAAGGTCACCTACAAGGTGCCGCGCTTCACGGTGAAGGATTATTCCGGCCCCTCCACCCCAGCGCAACTGCCGGCCTCGGAATCCCTGCTCGACATCTATCGCTTTGCGCTTCAGCAGTTCACCGGCATCGCGGCCTCGTCGGTTATAATCCCCTCGGTGACCGGCACGATCAATGGCGGCGCGGCGACGCCTGATGGTGGCGAGTTCGCCTATTCGGGCGTTACGCTGCAGGACATCAGGGATGGCAAGGTCGCCAGCACGAAAGCGAACGGATTCACCTTCACGGTGAACACGCCGCAGGCGGGCAAGCGCGAGAAGCTCACCGGCACTCTCTCCAATCTCGTGGCCCATGATTTCGACGCTGCGGCGGCCGGCACGGTGCTCGATCCCGGGAGGTCGAATGACGACAGCTATCACCGCATCTACCGGCAAGTCTCGGCCGGCCCCTATGTGCTGGCCACCGACCGGGGCATGCGGGCACAGATCGATAGCATCACCGTCGACGATATCGCGGTGCGGCCGTCAAAGCTGCAACTGGCAGCGATCCTCGCGCTGATGCCGCAGCCCGGAGCCGGCCCTCCGACCCAGGCCCAGGCGCGCGAGATCATGGAGAAGATGGCCGGCGTCTATGAGGGCATTCGCATCGGCAATGCGGAATTGCGCGGACACACGATGCGGACGCCGCAGGGACCTTTCAAGCTGGCGGCGATCCGCGCCAATCTGGAAAACGGCCGCGGCCAATTGGCGCTTGAAGGCCTGGACGTCGAGACGCCAAAGGGGCCGTTCAGGTTCGACCGTCTTGCGCTGAATTCCTTCGACATCCCGCAATTGATGCGCTTCGCGGCGCGTGCCAACGCCGAGCCAAAGCCCACGCCGGATGAAATTTTCGGTCTGTTCAGAGTGTTCGAAGGCGTCGAGGTCAAGGGCGCCGCCACGCCCTTCCGCGACACCAACAAGCTCATCAATATCGACACCATCAGCCTGGGCTGGGGCCAGTTCGTCGGCCCCGTCCCAAGCAAAGCGCATCTTCTGGCGAAGCTGAACGTCCCGATTGATGCCACCGATCCGGCGATGCAGCCGTTTGTCGCGGCCGGCATCGACCGGGCGGCCATCGACATCGATCTCGGCGCCGGCTGGACCGAACAGTCCGGCGCCTTCGTGCTCGCGCCCGCAAGCCTCGAAATCGGCAACCTGCTGAAGGCATCGGCCCGCATTGCGCTCGCCAATGTGCCCCGAGCCGTGTTCTCCACCGATCCGGTGCAAGCAGCGAGCCTCGCCGGCCAGATTGAGGCCGGAGCCATCGAGCTCAGCTTGCGCGACAGCGGCTGCGTCGATCTTGCGGTTGCGCAATATGCCCGCGCCCAGAACGTCAGTCGCGAGGCGGCGAGAGGCGCCATCATCGACCAGATCAAGGCGTTTGGCCAAACCATCGCCGCCAATCCAGATGCGACTGCAGCAGTGGACGCCGTGATCCGCTTTGTCGAGAGCCCCGGACAAACGCTGATCATCAAGCTGACGCCCCGCGGCAAGGTGCCGGGACTCCAGCTCGTTCAGCTCCTCAAGACCGACCCGCTGATCGCGCTCGCGCAATTCCACGTCGAGGCCTCGACGGGACTCTAAATGCTGCCGTAGCCCGGGTGAAGCGCCAGCGTAACCCGGGACCGCTCGTAAACTCCGACGCAGATGCCCCCGGGTTACGCTGGCGCTCCACCCGGGCTACGCGCATCACTTGTTCGGCAGGTTGACCCTGACGTGAAGCTCGCGGAGCTGCTTCGTCGTGGCTTCCGACGGCGCGCCCATCAGGAGATCGACGGCCTGCTGGTTCATCGGGAACAGCGAGATCTCACGCAGGTTCGTGGTGCCGCACAACAGCATCACGATACGATCGAGCCCCGCCGCCATGCCGCCATGCGGCGGCGCGCCGTACTGGAAGGCCCGGTACATGCCGCCGAAGCGCTCGACCACGTCCTCTTCGCCATAGCCCGCGATCTGGAATGCCTTCACCATCGCTTCCGGCTTGTGGTTACGGATGCCGCCAGAGGCGATCTCGTAGCCGTTGCAGGCGATGTCGTACTGGAACGCCTTGATGGTCAGCGGATCCTGCGTCTGCAGCGCTTCCAATCCGCCCTGCGGCATCGAGAACGGGTTGTGCGAGAAATCGACCTTCTTGTCTTCCTCGTTGTACTCATACATCGGGAAGTCGACGATCCAGGCGAGCTCGAACCGGTCCTTATCGATCAGGTTCAATTCCTCACCGAGCTTGGTGCGCGCAAGGCCGGCGAACTTCCAGAACTTGTCGGGCTCGCCGGCAACGAAGAACGCCGCATCGCCTTCCTGCAGCCCGAGTTGTTCGCGGATCGCCGCAGTGCGTTCGGGGCCGATGTTGTTCGCAAGCGGACCCGCGCCCTCGCCGCCTTCGCGCCAGAAGATGTAGCCGAGGCCGGGCTGCCCCTCGCCCTGCGCCCAAGAATTCATGCGGTCGGCGAACGCGCGGCTGCCGCCGCCCTTGGCCGGGATCGCCCACACCTGGTTCTTCGGGTCCTCGAGCATTCGCGCGAACACCTTGAAGCCGGAGCCGCGGAAATGCTCGGAGACCTCCTGCATCACGATCGGGTTGCGCAGGTCGGGCTTGTCGGTGCCGTATTTGCGGATCGCCTCCGCAAACGGAATCCGAGGCCAGTTCTTCGTCACCGGCTTGCCCTTGGCAAAATCCTCGAACACGCCTGTGATGACCGGCTCCATCGCCGCGAACACGTCTTCCTGCGTGACAAAACTCATCTCGACGTCGAGCTGGTAGAATTCGCCCGGCAGGCGGTCGGCGCGCGGGTCCTCGTCGCGGAAGCAGGGCGCGATCTGGAAATAGCGATCGAAGCCCGACATCATGATCAATTGCTTGTACTGCTGCGGCGCCTGCGGCAGCGCGTAGAATTTCCCAGGATGAATGCGCGAGGGCACCAGGAAGTCGCGCGCGCCCTCCGGCGAGGATGCCGTCAGGATCGGCGTCTGGAATTCGAAGAAGCCCTGCTCCTTCATCCGCTTGCGCATGGAATCGACGACCGCGCCGCGGGTCATGATGTTCTGGTGCAGCTTCTCGCGACGCAGGTCGAGGAAACGGTACTTAAGCCTTATGTCTTCAGGATATTCCTGCTCGCCGAACACCGGCAGCGGCAGCTCGGCGGCGGGGCCGAGCACCTCGATCTCGCTGACATAGATCTCGACCTGTCCGGTCGGAAGTTCCGGATTGTCGGTACCCTCGGGGCGGCGGCGGACCTTGCCGTCCATCCGCACCACCCACTCCGAGCGCAGCTTTTCGGCATCGTGGAACGCCGCCGAATCCGGGTCCGCCACGCATTGGGTGATGCCGTAATGGTCGCGCAGGTCGATGAACAGCACGCCGCCATGGTCGCGAACGCGATGGACCCAGCCGGAAAGGCGGACCGTCTCGCCGATATGGCTCTCGCGGAGCGCGCCGCATGTATGTGACCGGTAGCGATGCATGGACTTCCCAAACAGATGTCGGAGGGTTCGAATCGGGCGGCCAACGGCCTGCCCGATTTTGCGGGTGGGTTTACCCGAGGCCGCGAGGGGCGGCAACCAAGGGAACGCCCTGATTTGCGCCCGAACCGGACATTTTCGGCCCCGACGGCGCGAAGTGTTTGCCTATTCGAGGCCTGCGCCTATCTTTAGGCCATGACGGTGCATTTCCCCTTCCAGAACACCTATGCGGCGCTGCCGGCGAACTTTTTCGCCCGCGTTGCGCCCACCCCGGTTGCCGCCCCGCGCCTGATCAAGCTCAACCGGCCGCTCGCGGTTCAACTCGGGCTTGATCCGGACCTGCTGGAAACCCCGGAGGGGGCGGAAATCCTTGCCGGCAAGCGCCTGCCCGAGGGCGCTGACCCGATCGCGATGGCCTATGCCGGCCACCAGTTCGGCCAGTTCGTTCCGCAACTCGGCGACGGCCGCGCCATCCTGCTCGGCGAGGTCATCGACCGGGACGGCGTCCGCCGCGACATCCAGCTCAAGGGTTCCGGCCCGACCCCGTTCTCCCGCCGCGGCGACGGCCGCGCCGCGCTCGGCCCAGTCCTGCGCGAATACATCGTCAGCGAAGCGATGTTCGCACTGGGTATTCCGACCACGCGTTCGCTCGCCGCCGTCATCACCGGCGAGCATGTGATCCGCGAGACCGCGCTTCCCGGCGCCGTGCTGACGCGGGTGGCGGCGAGCCATGTCCGCGTCGGCACCTTCCAGTTCTTCGCCGCGCGCGGCGACACCGATGGCGTGCGCGCCCTCGCCGACCATGTGATCGCGCGGCACTATCCGGAGATCGCGAAGGCGGATCGCCCGTATCACGCTTTGCTCGAAGGCGTCGTCGCGCGCCAGGCGGAGCTCGTCGCGCGCTGGCTCCTGATCGGCTTCATCCACGGCGTGATGAACACCGACAACACCTCGATATCGGGCGAGACCATCGACTACGGCCCCTGCGCCTTCATGGACGACTACAACCCCGCGCAGGTCTACTCCTCGATCGACGAGATGGGCCGCTACGCCTATGGCAACCAGCCGCGGATCGCGCTGTGGAACCTGACGCGTCTCGCCGAATGCCTGCTGCCGCTGTTCTCCGACGACCAGGAGAAGGCGATCGAACAGGCGCAATTCATCCTCGGCGACTTCTCCGAGAAATTCAGCGCGGCCTATGCAGCCGGTCTGCGTCGGAAGATCGGCCTGTTCACCGAACGCGACGGCGATGAGGCGCTGATCGAGGGTTTCCTGGACGCCATGGCGAAAAACCAGGCCGACTTCACCCTCACCTTCCGCCGCCTTGGCGACGCAGCCCTGGATGCATCAGCCGACGAGAACGTCCGCGCGCAGTTCATGGATCCCACCGCCTTTGACGAATGGGCCAAGCGCTGGCGCGAGCGTCTCGCCATCGAGCCGCAAACCCCGTCCGAGCGCCAGTCCGCCATGCACGCCGTCAACCCCGCCTTCATCCCGCGCAACCACCGCGTCGAAGCGGTGATTGCGGCCGCGACCAACGACGACAACTACGCACCATTCGAAGAACTGTTGACGGTGCTGTCAAAGCCCTACGACGACCAGCCGCAATACGCGGCTTACGCCGCCCCGCCGCTGCCCGATCAGCGCGTGCTGCAAACCTTCTGCGGAACGTGAGAAGGCCCCTTCCGGTCATTCCGGGGCGATGCGTAAGCATCGAGCCCGGAATCCATTTCGCCGCTGGCACAGGCGGCCCAATGGATTCCGGGCCTGCGCCTCACGGCGCATCCCGGAATGACGGGCAGTTGTAGGGTGGGCAAAGCGCAGCGTGCCCACCATCTCGAGCAAACTGCTGATGGTGGGCACGGCGCGCAGAGCGCCTTTGCCCACCCTACCAATTGCTCATCCTACAAATCACAAAACTAAATTCTTAAGGCGGGGCCCGGTGTGCCTGGGAGTCCGAGCCCCATAACCTCAACAACCTAGCCGCCAAGCTGTTCGGCTACATCAACACTTTAGCGCAGCGGGCCCACACGCTATTGATTTGCCGCAACTGCGGGCGAGCGTTTCTGAATTGCGAGCGATCGCCGATCCCGATCCGGCTCTTGCATCGATCACCTCGCGGAGGCTTGTTGTAGGACACTCTCCGAATATGCTCCGATGCAAGAGATACAGCTCGATCGAACTTCGGCTCCGCTGATGGGAATTCTGGACGATGAACATTGAGCGGATTTCAGACAGCGAAGCCAAACCTTCGCGCCCGCGCACGGGCTCGCCGCTCGAAGTGCTCCTTGTCTTCCTCAAGCTCGGGCTGACGTCGTTCGGCGGTCCGATCGCCCATATCGGCTATTTCCGCAGCGAGTTCGTCGAGCGCCGCAAATGGCTCGACGAACAATCCTATGCGGACCTCGTGGCGCTCTGCCAATTCCTGCCCGGCCCGGCAAGCAGCCAGGTCGGGTTCTCGCTCGGATTGATGCGCGCAGGTTATCGCGGCGCGCTGGCGGCATGGACGGGCTTCACGCTGCCATCAGCCATAGCACTCCTGCTGTTCGCCTATGGCGCCAGCGCATTGAGCGGGCCGGTCGGGACAGGACTGGTGCACGGCCTGAAACTCGTGGCAGTCGCGATCGTAGCTCAAGCGGTATGGGGCATGGCGCGGACGCTGTGTCCGGACCGGGAGCGCGCCTCGATCGCGACGATCGCGGCACTCTTCATCCTGTTCAGCACGTCATCGGTGGCACAGATCGGCGCGATTCTGCTCGGCGGCATTGCCGGACTATGGCTCTGCCGCGCCGCGCAGCCGAGCGGAACAAGCCATTTCGCCGTGCCGGTGTCGCACGCCGCCGCCCTCACCGCGCTGGCAGCGTTCCTGGTCCTGCTCGTCGGCCTGCCGATCCTGGCCCGGCTGTGGCCGTACGCGGGCATTGCCTTGTTCGACGCCTTCTATCGCTCCGGCGCGCTCGTGTTTGGCGGCGGCCATGTCGTGCTGCCGCTGCTGCGCGAGGCAGTGGTGACGCCGGGCTGGGTCGGCGACGACGTGTTCCTGACCGGCTATGGCGCGGCCCAGGCCGTTCCCGGACCGCTCTTCACCTTCGCCGCCTATCTGGGCGCCGTCGTCAAGACGTCGCCGCACGGCATCGCCGGAGCCATCATCGGCTTGCTCGGCATATTCCTTCCGGGCGTCCTGATCCTGCTGGCAGCGCTGCCGTACTGGGACAGCTTTCGCAAACGTGCCAGTGCCCAGGCGATGATGCGCGGCGTGAACGCGGCGGTCGTCGGCATCCTGGGCGCGGCGCTCTACAATCCGGTATGGACCAGCACGGTGCAGACGCCCAGGGATTTTGCGATTGCCCTCGTCGGATTCGTGCTGCTCATGGCCTGGCGCGCACCACCGCTCGTGGTCGTCGCCTTCAGCGCTATCGCGGGAATAGGCGCGGCGATCCTGTGATGCCTCTGTCAGCGCCGGCTCGGCTCGTTATGAGCATGTTCCATCGCTCGACCAGTGTTTCCCCGGATAGGATTTCGGTCGCCTTCGTGTTTTAGGGTAAGGCGTTCATGTAGGCATATTTACGTGCGCCCGGCAGCCAACGCTGCCGGGCTATTCGTTTGGAAGCATCGAAGAATCTAGGCCGCCTTCTGCAGCGGATAGGTCTGCAGGCACCGCGCCGACAGCGCGCAGCCGCAATCATGCATGGTGCTGCGCTCGATGACGAAGCGGCGCTTCTCCAGCGAGGCACGCAGGCTTTCGTTCACAGCG
This sequence comes from Bradyrhizobium sp. 31Argb, assembly GCF_043638955.1. Taxonomy (NCBI): domain Bacteria; kingdom Pseudomonadati; phylum Pseudomonadota; class Alphaproteobacteria; order Hyphomicrobiales; family Nitrobacteraceae; genus Bradyrhizobium; species Bradyrhizobium sp. 31Argb. The sequence continues at coordinate 15,091 of NZ_JBEGDB010000189.1, forward strand.
GCCTTCTGGGCATCGACCCAGACCACCAGCACGCCGCTGGCACTCAGGCAATTCACCAGCCAGTCCAGCGTCGCCTCGAGTGTGCGCAACGGGCGTCGGCGCCAGTCGACAAAAGCGACATCGTACTGACCGGCGGGGCGCCCGCAATTGCCCGTCGCGGCCGCGCGCGAATAGCCGCGCCGCTGAAGCTCCAGCATCAATTCAAAGCTCTTGGAGCCGGCGACGACGATGCGGTGCTGCATCGAGCAGCCCGCCAGTTGGATCATCGGATCAATGATCCTGTCGCCAGTGCCAACCTGAAGGGAAGACATGACATCACCTATTCCATTCGCTCTCGCGCCCGCGCGAGTCGGGCCGCACCTCGGATGTGCGCAATATCTTCACAGCCGGATATGATTTCGAGAGCGACCGACCTGCTGCCGTATATGCGCCGCATAGGGGCGCCTAACCGCAGCCGTAGGATGGGCACTCACTATCCCCTCACCCTGAGGAGGTCGCGAAGCGACCGTCTCGAAGGGCGAGGCCACCCGCGGGGCCTCACGGTTCTCAAGGCGATGCGGAGCATCGTCCGGGGACGCGCGGAGCCTGTGATCGGGCCGCGCTTTGCGCGGACCCGTTGGCGGTGTGCCGAGTATGAACGACAGCTTGGAGGTGGAAGTCCTCTATCCAGCCTGATGACGGCGAAGGATTAGCG
>NZ_JBEGDB010000018.1:0-56441 GCF_043638955.1 Bradyrhizobium sp. 31Argb
GGCTTCCTCCTAAAAGAAAGCCTTGAATCACGTTCAATCTGATTTGAGAATCCCAAGAGTCCACACGGCCTAGCGCGTCGCGCCGGTGGTCTTCGGCAGCAGCTTCTGCACGTCGGCGGTCATCTCGGCGAGCACCGCATCGGGCTCCTTGGAGCGGGCGCCGCTGATGATCGAGTTCATGTGGTCCTTGATCACGTCGGTGATCTTCAACCCGTTGTCGCCGGGGAACGCGTACCACTTGGTGAGCAGCGCCATCTGGCTCACCGCGGTGTAGTTGTTCGGGTTCTTGCTGTAGAAGTCCTTCAGGTAGACTTCGTTGGCGACCTTGTTGGCCGGCATGTAGCCGGTGGTCTCGGCCATGATCGCCGCGCCCTTCGGTCCGGCCCAGAACTTCACCACTTCCCAGGCGGCGTCGCGCTTCGCTTTGTCTTTGGACAGGATCATCACGACATTGCCGCCAGCCGGCAGGCGGCCGTTCGGCGACACGACGTCGGGGAAGGTGTGGGTCTTCAATTCGAACTTGCCGCCGATCATCTGCGTGACCTTGTTCAGATCGGAGGTCGAGGTGATGTGGAAACCGGTCTTGCCGGCGGCAAAGGCCGCGCGCATCGCGGGCTGGTCGAGGTTCGGCATGCCGCCTTCGTTGACGAGGCGGGCGAGCATCCGGATCGCGAACTGCCCTTCGGGGCCGTTGAAGGCCACTTTCGTCTCATCGGCATTTAGCATGGTGCCGCCGCGCGCAAACACCGGCGCCTGCCACAGCCAGTTGCCGGTGATGTCCCAGACATAGGTCACACCGTTGATATCAGGGCCGAGCGCTTTGATTTTCTTTGCCTGCGCGATCAGTTCATCCCAGGTTTTCGGCAGGTTGTTCGGATCGCCCCCGGCCTGCTTCAACAGGTCGAGATTGACATAGACGATCGGCAGCGAGATCGCGAAGGGCAGGGCGTAGATCTTGCCGCTCGCCGTGCCGATGTCGAACATCGCCTGGTGGAAGCCCTGGCGGTCGAAATCCTTCTCGGCGGCGATGAAATCGTCGAGCTGGGCCGGGATGTTCTTGTCGACGAGCACGCGGATGCGATTCAGGCCCTGGAAGGTGACATCGGGCATCTGGTTCGTGACGGCTTCGCGCAGCACCTTCTGGGTGCCGTCCTCGTAGGATTCGTAAGGCGCGCGCAGCGTGATCTTGATGTCCGGCCGCTCCTTGGCGAACTCTTCGGCGATGCGCTTGTGAGTCTCGGCAAACAGTTCTGGATACGGATATTGCAGCACGATTTCGGTCTGCGGTTGTGCCAGCGACGCGCTGGCGGCAAGCGACAGCACGGCTCCGGCGATTAACGATTTCAGCATAGGACAGGCTCCCTGTTTGAGGTGACGCGTTACTTGATTCCGGTCAGCGTGATGCCTTCGATGAAGCGGCGTTGCGCGAGCAGGAAGGCGATCAGGAGCGGCGCGATGATCACCATCGCCGCCGCCATCAGCGGGCCGTAATTGGTGCCGGCCTCGTTGTTGCGGAAATGCGCCACTGCCAGCGGCGGCGTGCGCAACTGCTCGCTGTTGAGCACGATCAGCGGCCAGAAATAGTCGTTCCAATGCGCGACCACGGAGAAGATGCCGAAGGCGGTGACCGCGGGGATGGCGGCGGGCAGCATCACCCGCCAGACGATGCCGAACTCGGAGATGCCGTCCATGCGCGCGGCGTCGACGAGATCGTCGGGGACCGACTTGAAGAACTGGCGCATCAGGAAAATGCCGAACACCGAGATCGTAAAGGGCAGGACGAGCGCGGCGTAACTGTCGAGCAGGCCGAGCTTGTGCAGCAGCAGGAATACCGGGATCGCGGTGGCCTGTGGCGGAATCAGGATTCCGAACAGCACCAGCGCGAACAGCGTGTCACGGCCGAGGAAGCGCAGCTTCGCCAGCGCATAGGCGGCGGGCAGCGCGATCAGCACCTGCAGCACGAACATCGAGACGGTGACGATCACGCCGTTGAGCAGGAAGCGCCAGAGATTGGCCTTGGCGAAGGCGACCTTCAAATTGTCCCACAGCGCGAAATGATGCGGGATCAGGTGCAGTTCGCTGGAGAACACTTCCTCCGGCGGCTTCGACGCGGTCGAGACCATCCAGATGAACGGGGCCAGCAGCACCACCGCGCCCGTGATCAGGAGCAAATGGCGGACGGCAGGCCAGAGCGGAATCGCGCGGAGATTCTTCATGCGGTTTGCACGCCGCGGTCGGCGAGCCTCGCTTTGATCAAGGTGAGCAGGAGGACGAACACCAGGAACACGACCGTCAGCGCGGCGCCGTAGCCCGAGCGGAAGAACTCGAATCCCTCAGTGTACATGGTGTGGATCAGCACCTCGGAGGATTTCGACGGCCCACCCTTGGTCAGGATGTGCACGGTGTCGAACACCTGGAACGAGCGGATGCCGCTGATCACGATCACGAAGGTCGTCACGGGGCCAAGCATCGGCCAGGTCACCAGGCGAAACCGCGCCCAGGCGCTCGCCGCGCCGTCGATCTCGGCGGCCTCGTAAAGCTGCTTCGGGATCGAGACCAGGCCGGCGAGGAACAGCACCATGTTGAAGCCGACCGCCTGCCAGATGCCGATCGCGCAGAGCGCATAGAGCGCGGTGCCGCGGTCCTGCAGCCAGCTAAAGGCCGGCAGGCCGGCGCCCCGCAACAGCCCGTTCACCAGGCCGAACTGCGGATGCAGCATGAACTCCCAGACCACCGCCATCGCGATCAGCGTTGCCATCACCGGCAGGAAATAGATGGTGCGGTAGAGGCCGCGCAGGCTGGTGCCGCTTTCGATCAGAAGCGCGATGCCGAGCCCGAGCGTCACGGCGCCGGGCACCACGATCACCACATAGGTCAGCGTGTTGCGGAGCGAGATCCAGAACACCCGGTCGGCGAACATCTCCTGGTAGTTGGCAAGGCCGATCCAGGAGAAGGCAGGCGCGCCGAGCTGATAGTCGGTGAAGGAGAGGGCGATCACGCTCGCGAGCGGGCCGAGCAGCATGAGCAGCATCAGCGTGAATGCCGGTGCGACCAGGCCGTAGGCCGTCAGCGCCCGCTGATTGCGTTTTTGCGGGGCGGCGCGTGCAGCCGGCGTGGCGACGACGGGGGTGTCGATGGTTGCGGCGTCAGACAATGGCCCGCTCCCGCACGCGCTCGGCATGCTCGATCTCGACCTCGATCCGCTTGCCCTCGGGGTCGAAGGCGCGCACGGCGTCCGTCGCGAAGCCGAATGAGACCTGCGTTGCGATCGGCGGCAGCCGCCTCGGGTCGTCGATGCGCGCCACGAGACGCGCGTCACTGCCGTTGACGCCGAGATGCACGAACGCTTCCGAGCCCATGTTTTCGGCGTGTACGACGTGGCCGGCGAACGGCCCACTGCCGAGCTCGATCCGCTCCGGACGCACGCCGATCCGGCAGGGGCCAGGCACAGCAGAACTCGTCAGCCGCAGCGCAACGTCGAGCGCCTCGATGCGACCGTCGTCGCGGATCCGTCCGGGCAGGATGTTGATCTTCGGGCTACCGACGAATTCGGCGACGCGTATGTCGCGCGGGTTGTCGTAGATGTCGGCGGGCGTGCCGACCTGTACCAGCTCGCCGCCGATCATCATGGCGATCCGGCTCGACATCGTCATCGCCTCGGCCTGGTCGTGGGTGACGTAGACGAAGGTGGTGTTCAGCCGCCGGTGCAGTTGCGCGAGCTCGGCGCGCATATGCACGCGCAGCTTGGCGTCGAGGTTCGACAGCGGCTCGTCGAACAGGAAGGCCACCGGCTGGCGCACGATGGCGCGTCCGACTGCGATGCGCTGCCGCTGCCCGCCCGACAGTTGCGCCGGCTTGCGGCCAAGCAAATGCGCGATTTCGAGCTGCTCGGCGACCCCTGCCACATCCTCGCGGATGCCGCGTTCCTTGCGGCGCCGGCTCGGCAGCAGTGCCCCGACGAGCGGCAGGCGCTCGATCGCCGAGAGGCGCCGCATGCGCAAGGGCACCGCGATATTGTCGAACGCGCTCAGGTGCGGATACAGCGCATAGGACTGAAACACCATCGCAAGGTTGCGCGCGCTCGGCCTGATCCCGTCGGCGGCGACCCCGTCGATCCTGACTTCGCCGGCGGTCTGCGGCTCGAGACCCGCGATCACGCGCAGCAACGTTGATTTGCCACAGCCGGAGGGACCGACCAGCGAGATGAACTCGCCATCCTCGATCCTGAGGTCGACGCCCTTCAGGATCTCCGTGCCATCAAAGGATTTGCGGACAGCGGAAAGCTCAATTTTCGCCATTCAATCTATTCCTCAGGCTTTGGTCGGCTGCGCTAGCGTTAAGGAGCGCATCTGACGCTCGCGTGACGGATTGAAATACTTCTCGAGCCGAGTACCGGCTTCCCGTGCGGTAAATCGCCGCCCGCATCGATCGTCGGCGACGCGATGCGAGATCGATCGCGTTCGTCAGTTCTTCCAAAGTCGCCGTGACGCGATCTCGGCGCCTTGCACCAGCGCTTCCAGCTTGCGCCAGGCGATCTCAGGATCGACCGTATGCAGCGTCGCGAAGCTTGCGAAGCCGCAATCGGTGCCCGCGATCACGCGTTCGCGCCCGACTATGCCGGCATAGCGTTCGATATGCTGCGCCACCACTTCGGGGTGCTCGATATAGTTGGTGCAGGTGTCGATTACGCCCGGCACCAGAATCTTGTCCTCGGGCAGCGGGGTCTCGGCGAACACGGACCATTCATGCGCATGCCGCGGATTGGCAGCCTCGATCAGCAGCGCAGCCGGTCGAACCTTCAGGATCAGGTCCAGGATCTCGGACAGTTCGATGTCGTGATGATGAGGAGATTCGTAGTTGCCCCAGCACAGATGCAGGCGCATGCGTTCGGGCGGAATGTCCCGTAGCGCGTGATTGAGAATTTCGATCAGCATGGCGATCTCGTTGCGGAAATCGGCAATCGTCGCCGGCGTGGCGCGGAAGTGCCGGCCAAGGGCGAGGTCCGGGCAATCGATCTGCAGCAACAGGCCGGCGGCCACGATGGCGTCGTACTCGCGCTTCATCGCCTCTGCGAGAGCTTCCAGATACGCGTCCTGCGAGGCGTAGTACCGATTGGGCATGTAGTGCCCCATGATTCCTGGCGACGACGCACTCATGAACGCGCTCTCGACATTCGCCGCATCGAGCGCGGCCTTCAGGTTGCTGATGTCGGTCGCCAGGGCGTCTCCGCCGACATAGCTCACCGGTCCGACGCAGGCCGGCGTCTTGATGTCGAGCTTGATGCGCTGCGCGAAGTTCGGAAATTCCGACAGTTCGGAAAGCGCCAGCGGCTGATCTTCGCCCTCGAGGCCGGTCATCCGCTCGCGTGCATATGTCGCGTAAGCATATTTGCTCATCTCGCCATCGCAAACGATGTCGATGCCAAGCTCGGCCTGGCGACGTACGACCGACGTCACGGCGTCTTCGATCGCACCCGGTAATTGTCGCAAACCGCTCGGGTCGAGTTCGTGCTTCTCCCGGCGCAGCAGCATCGCCTCGAGTTCGGGCGGACGCGGCAGGCTGCCGACATGGGTGGTCAGTATCCTGGAAGCGCCTGAGTGCATGTCGTTCCTCCTGGCCTTGGTCACGAAAGATCGGGCGTCGGTCGTTGAGCGCACCATCGCGGTGCGGTCCCCGTTCGATTTCGGATCGGCGCTGCAGTAACCAGCCAGATTAACGTCACCGTGACGTCATATTAGCCATGCTAATGGCGAGAGCAGCGCAGGTTGTTCGACTGTGGTGGCGAGTTCGGCCCTATGCGGGCAAATCCTTATCAGATCAGCGCCTTCACCCAGTCCGCACGGGAAGGCAGTTTCACCCGTGCGGCGGAAAAGCTTGGCGTCACCCAATCGTCGGTGACCCAGCACGTCGCAAATCTTGAACGCACGATGGGAACCAAGCTCTTCGTACGTCGCCGCGACGGACTGGAGCTGACGCGCGCCGGTCGCGAGCTGTTTGCCGTCTCGGACAGGCTGCGCAACCTGGAGCAATTGATCGAGGAGAAAGTCGCCAACTACAGCGAGATCGCCGCGGGCCATTTGAGCGTGGTTGCCAACGCGCCGCGGCCAGCGATGCCAGTGATCGCCCGCTATGCGACCCTATTCCCGCGCGTTCAGATCGAGTTCACGCTCGTGAGCTGGACACTGGCAATGCAACGTTTGCATGAACGCGCCGTCGATGTCGCCATCGTCACCGAGCCGGTGATCGATGAGCAGCTCTACAGCCTGCCGTTGGCGAGGACGCGCTACCACGCCTATGTGCGTCGGGACCATCGATTTGCACGCCGCAAGAAGCTCTCGCTGCGCGACCTCGCGGAGGAGGCGGTGATCGTGCCCGAGGACGGGTCTCTGACGCAGCGCCTGCTGCATCAGAAATGCGGTGAACTCGGCATCACCCTGACACGCCTTGTGAAGACCACCACGTTTCCTGTCGTGAAGGAGGCGGTGCTGCATGGGATCGGCGTCGGCCTGCTGCTTGATGACAGCATGTCGGCATCGAGTGAGCTGATCGGCATTGAGATCACCGACATGAACGAGACTTACGCGAATTATCTGCTTGCTCCGGTCGATAAGCGCGAGCTGCGCTTCGTGCGAAGTTTCATTGACGTCGCCCGGGAGGTGCTGGATATCGGAAATGAAGTTGAGGGGCGGGACCAGGTGCCGCTCTCACGAAACAGGAAAACAGCAAAATGAATGAAGCGCCGCGTCCGCGCCCGAAGATCGCCGAGACCGTCATCGAGCCGACGGTCAAGCTGCGCGAGAGCACGATCGGCAAGTGCTGCGAGATACTCGGCGATACCTCCGTCGAGTATTCGGAGCTCGGCGATTTCTCCTATCTCGGCCCTGGCTGCATGGTCGGGGATGCCGAGATCGGCCGGTTCTGTGCGATCGCCGCGCAGGTCCGGATCGGCGCACCGAACCATCCGATCGACCGTCCGTCGCTGCACCGTTTCACCTATTGCCCCGAATATTACTCCGAGACGGCCGAGCGTGATCGCGCCTTCTTCGCCGAGCGGCGGGGCGATCGGGTGGTGATCGGCAATGATGTGTGGATCGGCCACGCCGCTATCGTCCTGCCCGGTGTTACGGTGGGGGACGGCGCGGTGCTGGCGGCGGGCGCCGTGGTGACGCGCGATGTGGCGCCTTATACCATCGTCGGCGGCGTGCCGGCCCGCCAGATCCGCGAGCGGTTCAATCGCAAGATCGCGGCGCAGCTTGCACGGATCGCCTGGTGGGATTGGCCGTTCGAGACGATCATGGCGCGCCTCGGCGAATTCCAGTCGACCGACATCGAGGCCTTCTGCGCGCGCTGGGACGGTGCTGCGACAGCGTCGTAGCCCGGGTTACGCTGTCGCTTCACCCGGGCCACAGAATTCGCGGCCGTATCAGCCCTTCGTCAGGGTGATGTTGACGCCGCGGATCTCGCCCTTGGAGTCGATCTGCACGACCTGCCTGTTGCCGTGGGCGCGCAGGTTCAGCGTGGCGGCGAATCCGGACGCCTCGACGAACACCTCGATCTGGCCACCGCCCGCGGTGCCCTGCAGGTTGCCGAAGATGTTGCGGCTCCTCTCGCTCCAGTTGCCGGAGATGCGCTCACCCTGGCTCGTCACGTCGCTGGAGAGGTCGAACTTGTAGCTGTCGCTGGCGCAATTCAGGCTCTGCTTCAGGCCAAGCCCGGTGGCGTTGACCTTGTAGCTGGCCTTGCACCGGATCCGTTCGGTGGTGCCGTTGGAGAGCGCAACGGTGCCCGAACCGCTCCATGATCCGTCAAAGCCGGCGAATGGTCCCGACGATTGGGCGTTGCCCGTGCCGGCCGACAACATGACCACCGCGCCAATGCCGGCCGCTGTGATCGCGCGACCGAACAAGCCCAAACCAAACCGCTTCATTGTGAGTTTTCCCATCAAAAATCGACGATCTTCTTCAAGATACGCCTCGCCGCATCGAACACTTAGTGTTGATCGCGATCCCACAGGTTCAAACGACCCACCCTGCCTGTCATAGCCGGTGGAATCGAGTGAAACACGCCATTTTTGTTCGACAGAATCAAGAAGCATCTCACTTCATGTCTGTCCATCCGATATCGGCATCTGCGCTGCAACAGTCTGTAGCGAACCGTGATCGGAAAAAACTTCTTGGTTTTTCAACCGATTAGATGGCCCTTTACAGCACCGCAAATTTGGCCGCATTTAGCGGCGCTTGTCCTTTCTTCGTCGCTTTGCTACGCGGCGGCGCAAATCCCAACAAATCCATGCCGGGTTCTGCCGAACGCAACTTCCGGAAAAGGGTTTTTTGCTGTCGGAAATGAAGGAATATGATGCGTAAAGTTCTATTGGCCCTCACGCTGTTGTCGATCCCGCTTTCATCTGACGCCTTCGCCCAGCAGCAATCGCGCAGCGGCACGCCGGAGGAACAGAAGGCCTGCACCCGCGACGTTCAGAAGCACTGCCGCGCGGTGATCGATCAGGGCGATTTCACGATCCTCGCCTGCCTGAAGGAGAACCGCACCAAGATCAGCGCGGCCTGCGACCAGGTATTGAAGAGCCACGGGCAGTAACACCGTATTTTGCACGCGAAAAATTGCCGCAAGAGAGCCTGTGCCCAGTGTGTGATATTGGGCACAGGCGCCGCGCACGTTGCCCATACAGCATTGGTTTTGGTCGCGTATTCCCCTATATGGGGCACGCAATCCACCGCATGCGCGCAACTTCTGGCGCATGCGCCTTAGCCAGGGCGAATGTGGCCGGTTCCTGATGACAAGCGCGAGCGAACTGCGATCCGGGAAGACCCACCGCGACGAGAATTTTCCGGTCGCGTCGTGGATCATTCATCCGCGTCACCGCGCCCTGATCCTTTCCTTCTATAATTTCGTCCGCACCGCCGACGATATCGCCGACCATGCAACGTTGCCGGCGGATGAAAAGCTCCATTATCTCGACCTGCTCGAGAAGGAGCTCTTGGGCGAGGGCGACACCCAAAAGGAAGCCGTCAACCTGCGCCGGGCACTCGCCGAGCGCGCGATGCCGCCACGCCACGCGCTCGACGTGCTGGTCGCGTTCCGCATGGACGTGACAAAGCTGCGGTACGAGAACTGGGACGAGGTGATTCATTACTGCCGGTACTCGGCGATGCCGGTCGGCCGCTTCATGCTCGATGTCCACGGCGAGAGTACGTCCACCTGGACTGCGTCGGATGCGCTGTGCGCGGGCCTGCAGATCAACAATCACCTGCAGGATTGCGCCAAGGACTACAAGAATCTCAACCGTATCTACCTCCCGCGCGATGCGCTGGCCGCATCCGGCGCCACCGTCGAGATGCTCGGGGAGCCGAAGTCTCCACCGCCGCTGCTGCAATGCCTGCAGGCGCTGGCGGTGCGCACCGAGACGCTGCTTGCCGAAAGCAAATCGCTCGCCGCCGAGGTGAAGGATTTGCGGTTGGGTCTGGAGATATCGGTGATCCAGGCATTCGCCGACAGGATCGTGAACATGCTGAAGGTGCGCGATCCCCTCAGCGAGCGCGTGCATCTCAGTCCGCTCGCAATGCTCGGCTCCAGCCTCGGCGGCGTCGCCGGCGAGTTGGCTCGCCGCGCCGTTGGGCGCCGGCCGGTGTCAAAAACGGCGGCCGGCGCATGAGCGTTGAGACGGCGGCGGCCAACGCAGACTATGGCACCACCGCGTCCGGCAGTTCGTTCTACGCCGCGATGCGGATCCTGCCGCGCGCCCAGCGCGACGCGATGTTCCAGATCTACAGCTTTTGCCGCCAGGTCGACGACATCGCCGATTCCGACGGCCCGCGCGCCGAGCGGCTGGCCGCGTTGCAGCAATGGCGTGAGGACATCGATGCGCTGTATCAGGGCAATCCGCCGCCGCGGCTCAAGGACTATGTCGGCTCGGTCAGGTCCTTCGGCCTGAAGCGCGAGGACTTTCTTGCCATCGTCGACGGCATGGAGATGGATGTGCCGCAGGACATCCGCGCGCCCGACATGGCGACGCTCGATCTCTATTGCGACCGCGTGGCGAGCGCCGTCGGCCGGCTCTCGGTGCGGGTGTTCGGCCTGCCCGAGGACGACGGCATCCAGCTCGCGCATCATCTTGGCCGCGCGCTGCAGCTCACCAACATCCTGCGCGACGTCGATGAGGATGCCGGCCTCGGCCGGCTCTATCTGCCGCGCGAGATGCTGTTGCATGCCGGCATTACATCTGACGACCCCCAGCGGGTGATCGCCGAGCGCAACTTGCCGAGAGTGTGCCTGCCGCTGGCTGAGCGCGCGAAAAAACATTTCGAGAAGGCGGATGACATCATGAAGCGTAATTCGCGGCGCGCGGTGCGCGCGCCACGGATCATGTCGAAATATTATCGCGCGATCCTCGATCTCCTGATCGCCCGGGGTTTTGCAACGCCACGCGAGCCCGTTCGCGTCGGCAAGATGCAAAAGATCGGCATTCTTCTTCGTTACGCGTTCATCTGACATCTGATGCAAAAGACCGTTCATATCATCGGCGCCGGTATTTCAGGCCTCTCGGCGGCCGTTCGGCTCGCCAAAGCGAACTACACGGTGCACGTCCACGAGGCGACGCAGCAGGCCGGCGGCCGCTGCCGCTCTTATTTCGACGCCGCCACCAATCTCACCATCGACAACGGCAATCACCTGATGCTGTCCGGCAACCGCCATGCGCTGGCCTATGCAAAGTCGATCGGCACCGAGGCCGGGCTGGTCGGGCCGGAACGCGCGAAATTTCCCTTTGTCGATCTTGCAACCGGCAAGCGCTGGGAACTCGATCTTGGCTCTTCCCGCTTGCCGCTCTGGGTGTTCGACGAAGCGCGCCGCGTCCCCGATACGGGCTTACGCGACTACCTCGCGCTGGCGCCACTCGCCTGGGTCGGCACCGACAAGCGGGTCGGCGATACCATCGCATGCAACGGCACGCTGTACGATCGTCTGGTGCAGCCGCTGTTGCTCGCCGCGCTCAATGTCGACCCGCCCGAGGGCTCCGCGGGATTGGCCGGTGCGATCGTACGCGAGACGCTGCTTGCCGGCGGCGAGTCCTGCCGGCCGCTGATTGCGCGCGACGGATTGAGCTCGGTCTTGATCGAACCCGCGGTGAAGCTGCTGCAGGAGAGGGGTTCGAGCGTGCGGTTCAGCCATGAGCTGCGGCAGTTCGGCACGGTGTCCGATCATGTCAGCGAGCTGAAATTCGGCGACGACATGATCGATCTTGCGCCTACTGACGCGGTGGTGCTCGCAGTGCCGCCGCGCGCTGCGGCATCGCTGGTGCCGGGCCTGAAGACGCCGACCAAATTCCGCGCTATCGTGAACGCGCATTTCCGCTTCGATCCGCCGCCCAATGCCGCGCCGATCCTGGGCGTGATCGGTGGCCTCGTCGAATGGTTGTTCGCGTTCCCGCAGCGGCTCTCGGTCACGATCAGCAATGGTGATCGTCTCGTCGACATGCCGCGCGAGGAACTGGCACAGGCGATCTGGCGCGATGTCTGCAAGGCCGCCGGCATTTCCGGCGAATTGCCGCCTTTGCCCGCTTGGCAGATCGTGCGCGAGCGCCGTGCCACATTCGAAGCCACGCCGGAACAGCACGCTCTGCGGCCCGGCGCGGTCACGGCCTACAAAAACCTGTTTCTCGCCGGCGATTGGACTGATACGGGATTGCCGGCAACGATCGAGGGATCGGTGCGGTCCGGTGACCGTGCCGCCGATTTGGTTCTGGCCCGGCACTGATTTGGCCAAGCACTGATCATGCTACGCGAGCCGTAGAAGCGAGCTCAATCGAAGGAGAAATCGAACAAGATGGATGCCGTCAACGATACCGCCGCCGTCGATCCGGTCGCACTGGAGAAGAGCATCTCCACGGCGACCGAGGCGCTGCTCGGCCATCGGCAATCCGACGGACATTGGGTGTTCGAACTCGAGGCCGACAGCACGATCCCGGCGGAATATGTGCTGCTGTGCCACTATCTCGGCGAGCCCGTCGACAGCGTGCTGGAGGCGAAGATCGGCAACTACCTCCGCCGCGTGCAGGGCGCCCATGGCGGCTGGCCATTGGTGCATGACGGTCCGTTCGATATGAGCGCGAGCGTGAAGGCCTATTTCGCGCTGAAGGTGATCGGCGATTCCATCGACGCGCCGCATATGGTGAAAGCGCGCGAAGCGATCCGTTCGCGCGGCGGCGCGGCGGCGAGCAACGTCTTCACCCGCTTCCTGCTGGCGCTGTTTGGCGTCGTGACCTGGCGCGCGACGCCGGTGCTGCCGGTCGAGATCATGCTGCTGCCGATGTGGTCGCCGTTCCACATCGCCAAGATCTCTTACTGGGCGCGCACCACGATGGTGCCGCTGATGGTGTTGGCCGCGCTGAAGCCGCGGGCCAAGAACCCGAAGGGCATCGGCCTCGACGAACTGTTCCTGGAGGATCCCAAGTCGGTCGGCATGCCTCCGAAGGCGCCGCATCAGAGCTGGGGCTGGTTCTTGCTCTTCCGCGGGCTCGACAGCGTGCTGCGCGTGGTCGAGCCGCTGTTTACCAAGAGGCTGCGCCAGCGCGCGATCGATGCCGCGCTCGCCTTCATCGAAGAGCGGTTGAACGGCGAAGACGGCATGGGCGCGATCTATCCGCCGATGGCCAACATCGTGATGATGTATGACGCGCTCGGCAAGGACGAGAACTATCCGCCGCGTGCCGCCACGCGGCGCGGCCTCGAGAAGCTGTTGGTGATCCGCGAGAACGAGGCCTATTGCCAGCCCTGCGTATCGCCGGTGTGGGACACTGCGCTGACGTGCCACGCGCTGCAGGAGGCCGGCGGCGAGGATACTATTGCCAAGGCCAAGCAGGGGCTCGACTGGTTGAAGCCGCGGCAGGTCCTCGATTTCAAGGGCGACTGGGCGGTGAAGGCGCCCAACGTCCGGCCGGGCGGCTGGGCGTTCCAGTACAACAACGACCATTATCCCGATCTCGACGATACCGCCGTGGTGGTCATGTCGATGGACCGGGCGCGTCGCTACAGTGGCACCAAGGAGTATGACGCGGCGATTGACCGGGCCCGCGAATGGATCGAGGGCTTGCAGAGCCGCGACGGCGGCTGGGCCGCCTTCGACGTCAACAACCTCGAATATTACCTCAACAACATTCCGTTCTCCGACCACGGCGCGTTGCTCGATCCGCCGACCGAGGACGTCACCGCGCGCTGCGTCTCGATGCTGGCTCAGCTTGGCGAGACCGAAAAGACCAGCAAAGCGGTCGCCGATGGCGTCGCCTATCTGCGCCGCACCCAGCTTGCCGAAGGTTCCTGGTTTGGCCGCTGGGGGCTGAACTACATCTACGGCACCTGGTCGGTGCTCTGCGCGCTCAACGCCGCCGGCGTCGACCATCAGGACCCGATGATTCGGAAGGCGGTCGACTGGCTGGTGTCGGTCCAGAATCAGGACGGCGGCTGGGGCGAGGACGCCGTCAGCTATCGGCTCGACTATCGGGGCTATGAGGTCGCGCCTTCGACCTCCTCGCAGACGGCATGGGCTTTGCTTGCGCTGATGGCAGCGGGAGAGGTCGAAAACCCCGCAGTTCGAGGGGGGGTGGAGTACCTAAAAAGCACACAGAGCGAAAAAGGACTCTGGGAGGAGCAGCGTTACACGGCTACAGGCTTTCCGCGTGTGTTTTACTTGCGTTATCATGGCTACTCCAAGTTCTTCCCGCTCTGGGCGCTAGCGCGGTATCGGAATTTGCGAAACACGAACAGCAGGGTGGTAGGGGTCGGAATGTGAATCTGGGGGCGGGGGCCGCCGCGACTGTGGGGAAAATGCTGGATCCGCGGCCGGTCTTGATCGTGACGGGATTAGTGCAGGAGGCTCGCATCGCGGCGGGGCCGGGCATGATCGTCATTTGTAGTTCCAGCGATCCGCAGCAACTTCGCGAGCTATTGGCGACACTCGATTCGTCATCGTTCCGCGGCGTGATCTCGTTCGGCGTGGCCGGCGGGCTCGATCCGGCATTGCGATCGGGTGACGTCGTGGTGGCGACGGAGGTGCTTTCCGGCGACACCCGATTCCTGGCCGATATGGCCTTGAACGAGGAGATGGTTGCCGGCGCCACGTTGAGGCGCCGCAAGATCGTCAGGGGTGGGCTCGCCGGGGTTGAGCAGGTGATTGCGGCCAGGGCCTGCAAGGCGGCGCTGCGCTCGGAAACCGGCGCTGCCGCCGTCGACATGGAGAGCCACATTGCCGCTGCCTACGCGGCCAAGGCGGGCATTCCGTTCGCGGCGCTCCGGGTGATCAGCGATCCCGCCCACCGCGCGCTGCCGGAATTGGCGAAGACCGCGGTCAAGCCGAACGGCGACATCGACCTGCGCAAGGTCCTGCGCGGCGTGGCGCGCAATCCGCTGACGCTGCGCTCGCTGGTCTCGACCGGAATCGACTTCAACCGCGCGCTGCGCTCCTTGCGCGGCTGCCGTGGCTTCCTGCTGGGCGGCGAGACCCTCGTCCCCGTGGAGCCGATGATTCGCTCGGCGGCATAATCACTGAGAGCCGTAGCCCGGGTGAAGCGTCAGCGTAACCCGGGACCGCTCGCAAACGCAGATACAGGCATCCCGGGTTGCGCTTCGCTCCACCCGGGCTACGAACAAAACAAAAGGCCCGACCGTCATCGACGGTCGGGCCTTTTGCTTATTCGATTGTTGCTCGCGTCTTACGCGGCAGTTGAGGCTTTCTGTGCGGCCTTCTGCTGGGCGGCGACCGCTTCGTCGCGGCGGATCTCGGAGAGCTTCTTCTGGACCTGCTCCGAGAAGATGTACTGCGCCGGACGCTGCTTCGTGAGATCGATCTCGGGGGCCATCGGACCCTTGGTGCGGATGCCGCGCATGGAGACCCACATGGCCTTCAGCGGGTTGTTGAGCGCCGCGATCGCAGCGGTCGGCTCGTAGCCGCAATGCGCCATGCAGTCGGCGCACTTCTCATACTTGCCGGTGCCGTAGGAATCCCAGTCCGTGGTCTCCATCAGCTCCTTGAAGGTCTTGGCGTAGCCTTCGCCGAGTAGATAGCAGGGCTTCTGCCAGCCGAAGATGTTGCGCGCCGGCATGCCCCAGGGCGTGCACTCGTATTCCTGGTTGCCGGCCAGGAAGTCGAGGAACAGGCCGGAATGCATGAAATTCCACTTCTTGCCCTTGCCGAGCGCAAAGACGTCCCGGAACAGCTTCTTGGTCTTGGTGCGGTTGAGGAAGTGCTCCTGGTCGGGCGCGCGCTCATAGGCGTAGCCCGGCGACATCGAGACGCCGACGCCGAGTTCGGTGGTGAAGTCGAGGAACTTTGCGATTTCCTCCGCCGGATGGCCGTCGAAGATGGTGGCATTGACATTGACGGTGAAGCCGCGCGCCTTGGCCGCCTTGATCGCGGACACCGCGCGGTCGAACACGCCCTTCTGAGACACCGCTTTGTCGTGATGGTCCTTCAGCCCATCGAGATGCACTGAGAAGAACAAATAAGGCGACGGCTCGAACAGATCGAGCTTCTTTTCCAGAAGCAGCGCGTTGGTGCAGAGCGAGACGAACTTCTTGCGCGCTACCAGGCCGCGGACGATCTCGCCGATCTCCTTGTGGATCAGCGGCTCGCCGCCGGGGATCGCTACCATCGGCGCGCCGCACTCGTCGGCCGCGTCCCAGCACTCCTGCGCGGTCATGCGGCGATTGAGGATCGCGTCGGGGTAGTCGATCTTGCCGCAGCCCACGCAGGCGAGATTGCAGCGAAACAGCGGCTCCAGCATCAGCACGAGCGGATAGCGCTTGCGGCCCAGCAGCTTCCGCCTGAGCAGATAGCCGCCGATGCGCAGTTCCTTGAAGAAGGGTATTGCCATTCTTTCTCTCTCGACTCTCACGACCAAGTTTGGGTCAGCCCGCGGTCAGTTCGGCCGGCAGGCGGAATTCGATGTTCTCTTCCCGGCCCGGCAGGACCGACACCTTGACCGGTCCGGTGCGCCGCAACGCCTCGATCACGTCGTCGACCAGCACTTCGGGCGCCGACGCGCCCGCCGTGATGCCGACGGTCTTTGCATTCTTCAGCCATTCTGGGTTGAGTTCGCTGCCATCCGCAATGAGGTAACTGGCGACGCCGGCTTCGGTGCCGATCTCGCGCAACCGATTGGGAATTGGAGCTGTTGGCGGCCCCCACCACCAGGATGACATCCACCAATTTGCTCAGGTCCCTTACCGCGGATTGGCGGTTCTGTGTGGCATAGCAGATATCCCGGATGTCAGGGCCTTGAATGTCTGTAAACCGGGCCTGGAGCGCCAGAATAATCTCACGTGTGTCATCTACGCTCAGGGTGGTCTGGGTGATGTAGGCGATCGGCGTATCGGCCGACAGCGTCAGGGCGTTGACATCCTCGACGCTCTGGACCAGCAGCACGGGGCCTGGAACCTGGCCCATGGTTCCCTCGACCTCGGGGTGGATGACCGGCCCTTCGACATATAGCGCTTGCCCTGATTGTGGACCTTGGTGACCAGCGGGCAGGTGGCATTGAGCACCGGCAGGCCGCGTGCGGCGGCCTCTTCCTCGACGCTGCGCGCCACGCCATGGGCGCTGAACACGGTCACCGCGTTCGCCGGAACCTCGGAAAGGTCCTCGACGAAGATCGCGCCCTTGTTCTTCAGGCTTTCGACGACGTATTTGTTATGCACGATCTCATGTCGGACATAGACCGGCGGCCCGTATTTCTCGAGCGCGCGCTCGACGATCTCGATGGCGCGCACCACGCCCGCGCAAAACCCCCGCGGCTGCGCTAGAAAAACCTCCATAGGACGCCCGTTAAGCAAATTGCACCAATCTGATCCGAAAACCCGCGCGGCCGGACATCCTGCAGCCGGCAGGTCCTGCTGCAATATCCGCACCACCAGTTCCTGCACTTAAGCCCACCCCCAAGCGCACGGAAGAAGAGCGCTTTGTGTCAAAAAATGAGCGTCTAGGAAAGCCGGATTACGGAATGGTTATCACTCGGGTCGCCGGTTTAAGGTATTAAAATACCTAAAACTGCGGCATTAATGCCCACCCCATCTCACTTGTTCGTCACTTTATTGCCCGCTGGGGCGGGATATACCGCGCCCAACGCCGTTCCGGCCCGTTTCGACGCTTCTTCGTGAACCAGCGGTCGGGCGGTCAAAACAACATTAGATCGGCCCTGGGAACTCCGCTAGATAGCGGGCGTTTTCGGCGTGCTTCCTGTGATCAGAAAGAAATGAAGTGCTGACACGTATTGTTGTCTCGATTGTTAAGGCGTGCACGCGGTTTGCCATCCCTGTCGTCGTCCTCTCGCTGATATCAGCGGTCGCGGCGGGCTATTACGCGGCGCGCAACTTCACCATCAATACCGACATCAATACGCTGATCTCGCCCAACCTGGACTGGCGCCAGCGCGACATCCAGTTCGAGCAAGCCTTCGACCGCGAGCGCCTGATTCTTGCCGTCGTGGAGGCGCCGACGCCGGAGCTCACGGGCCTTGCCGCCAAGGCGCTGGCCGAGAAGCTCACCGGTGACACCGAGCATTTCGAATCGGTCACGCCGCTCGGCTCCGGCGAATTCTTCGAGAAGAACGGGCTTCTGTTCCTGCCGACCGAGGAGGTCGCCCAGGTTACCGGCGAGCTCGAATCCGCCGCACCCCTGATCGAGATCATGGCCGGCGATCCCTCGATCCGCGGCCTCACCGGTGCGCTGGAGACGGGTCTTGCCGGCATCAAGCGCGGGCAGGCCAGGCTCGAGAACGCCGCTCGGCCCTTCAACCTGATCTCGCAGACGGTCGAGGATGTCCTCAGCAACAAGGGCAATCCGACCTTCTCCTGGCGCGAGCTCACCAGCGACAAGCCGCTGACCGATTCGGACAAGCGCGCCTTCATCGAATTCAAGCCGGTGCTCGACTATCAGGCGCTGGAGCCCGGTAAGGCGGCCACCGATGCGATCCGGCAGGCGGCCGCAGACCTGAAATTCCCAAGCGAATATGGCGCGCGCGTCCGCCTCACCGGACCGGTGCCGATCGCCAACGAGGAATATGCCACCGTCCAGGATGGCGCCGTCGTCAACGGCATCGGCACCGTGCTGATCGTGCTGGTGATCCTGTGGCTCGCGCTGCATTCGGCCAAGATCATCTTCGCCGTGTTCCTGAACCTGTTCATCGGGCTTGCGATCACCACCGCCGTCGGGTTGATGATGGTCGGCTCGCTCAATTTGTTGTCGATCGCCTTTGCCGTGCTGTTCGTAGGCTTAGGCGTCGATTTCGGTATCCAGTTCAGCGTCCGCTACCGTTCCGAACGCTTCAAGAACGACAACCTGACGCTGGCGCTGGAGAATGCGGCACGCCGCTCGGCGGTGCCGCTCTCGCTTGCGGCGATGGCGACCGCCGCGGGCTTCCTGTGCTTCCTGCCGACCGACTACAAGGGCATTTCCGAGCTCGGCAAGATCGCCGGCGCCGGCATGCTGATCGCGTTCCTCACCAGCATCACCACGCTGCCGGCGCTCCTGGACCTGCTCAATCCGCCCGGCGAGAAGGAGCCGGTCGGCTACGCGTTCCTCGCGCCCGTCGACCATTTCCTGGAGAAGCATCGCGTCGCGATCATCATCAGCACGCTCGCCCTCGTGATCGCCGGCCTGCCGCTGCTCTACTACATGAAGTTCGACTTCAACCCGATCAACCTGCGCAACTCGCAGGTCGAATCGATCGCGACGTTCCTCGATCTGAGGCGCGACCCGAACACCGGCGCCAATGCGATCAACGTGATGACGCATTCGGAAGCCGACGCCAGGAAGATCGAGGAGAGGCTGGAAAAGCTGCCGGAAGTGTTGAGCGTCCGCTCGCTCGACAGCTTCGTGCCGACCGATCAGCCGGCCAAGCTGAAGCTGATCGCGCAGGCGGCGAAGATGCTCAACCCGGCGCTCAATCCGGATTCGATCGATGCGCCGCCGACCGACCAGGAGAATGTCGAGTCCCTGAAGAGCTCGGCCGACAACCTCCGCAAGACCGCCGGCGACATCAAGAATGCGGGCGCGGTGGCTGCACGCCGGCTTGCGGATGCGCTGACCAAGCTGGCCGATTCGAATCAGGCGACGCGCGACAAGGCGCAGAACGTCTTCGTTTCGCCACTCAAGGTGGTGCTCGACCAGCTCAGGGACATGCTGCAGGCCCAGACCGTCACCTTGAAGTTGCTGCCGGAGGAGCTGGTACGTGAATGGAAGGCCAAGGACGGGCTGATACGGGTCGAGGTCCTGCCGAAGGGTGATCCGAACGACAATGACACGCTGCGCAAGTTCGCGGCCGCCGTGCTCGCGGCCGAGCCGACGGCGATCGGCGGCCCGGTCTCGATCCTGAAGTCCGGCGATACCGTGGTGAAGGCGTTCATCCACGCCGGCATCTGGTCGCTGATCGTGATCAGCCTGCTGCTCTGGCTGACGCTGCGGCGCATCGCCGACGTGCTGATGACGATCGTGCCGCTTCTGGTCGCGGGCGCCGTGACGCTGGAAATCTGCGTGCTGATCGGGCTGCCGCTCAACTTCGCCAATATCGTCGCGCTGCCGCTGTTGCTCGGCGTCGGCGTCGCCTTCAAGATCTACTACGTCACTGCCTGGCGTCAGGGCAGAACGAATCTGCTGCAATCGAGCCTGACGCGGGCAATCTTTTTCAGCGCGCTGACCACGGCAACCGCGTTCGGCAGCCTGTGGCTTTCAAGTCATCCAGGAACCGCGAGCATGGGTAAATTGCTCGCGCTCTCGCTGGTCACGACTCTCGCCGCGGTGCTGCTCTTCCAGCCGGCATTAATGGGTAAACCGCGCGACGTCCGGAAGGACGCAGATATCGCCGACGACGTCACCTGATGGGGCGGCTGCTGCCTGCTTCTGGCCCGTCTGCTGTTTGGACGACGCGGCCGGCGCGGTGGCGGGAGCCGAGCTCACCGAGCCCGTGGTCTTGGGCGGCGTCTGAGCGGCTGACTGCGCTGCCCCTTTGGGTGCGGGTGCGGCGCCCTTGGCCACGCTGTTGGCAGGGGGCGTGCTGTTGGCGGCGCTGGAGGCAATCGGAGGCCCAACGCGGGTCCAGGTCTCGCCGCCGCAGAGAAAGCCCAGCACGCAGCCTTGAATCTCGAGCTTGTCAGAACCAATTGGCTTGATCGTAGAGCTGTAGAGCTGACCGTCCTTGGCATTATAGACTTGGCCCTCCCACGCATCCGTGCCCGCCTTCTTCTTCATGTCGATCAGGATCGGCATGCCGAGCGTGGGCCGGCTTTGCTTCGCGGCGTCCGGATTCTGCGTATCCTTGCCGCCGGGGGTCTTCTCCCAGGCGACTGCGCCCCAGAGGCTGCCGTTGCATTGTGCGACCCGGATATGGGCGACACCGTCAGCCACGCGCCAGTCGCCGGTCGGATCCGCGGCCAGCGCTGGGACCATTGTGCTCGCCAAAACGAGTCCCGAGTATGCTATGGTGCGCGCGAGCTTGGGTGGGCAGTGCAACATGGTCTTACCTGTGCTTAAGTGTACAAGGGCCAAAGCTTGGGGGCAAAACGCCGCATTCGGCGTTTTGAGTTGACGAAATGACCATCAACCGACGTATGTAGCCGATGCTAAGCTCAAATCTAGACGTTTCCGAGATGTTTGTGGAGCGCCAGGCGCAGCGCAGTTCCCTGCACGCGCGCTACTTGAACGAGCAGCTCGTGCGCGTGCTCAAAACCATCGGCTATGACGTCGGCTTTCAAAAAGGGCAAGGCCAATATCTCTTCGATCGTGAGGGGGCACGGTATCTCGACCTACTCAGCGGATTTGGCGTTTTTGCGATCGGCCGCAACCACCCGGCGCTGCGCCAGGCCTTGAAGAGCGTGCTGGATGCCGATCTGCCCAACCTCGTGCAGCTCGATGTGTCCACGCTCGCCGGCATCCTGGCCGAGCGCCTCCTCGAATATGTGCCATATCTGGACAAGGTATTCTTTTCCAATTCGGGCGCCGAGACGGTAGAAGCCGCCATCAAGTTCGCGCGTGGCGCGACCGGGCGGCCCGGCATCGTGTCCTGCTCGCATTCGTTTCACGGATTGTCCTATGGCGCGCTGTCGCTGATGGACGATGCGAACTTCCGCTCCGGCTTCGAGCCGCTATTGCCCGGCTGCACCCAGATTCCGTTCAACGATCTTGCCGCGCTCGAGCAGGCGCTGTCGTCGCGCCAGGTCGCGGCCTTCATCGTCGAACCGATCCAGGGCAAGGGCGTCAACATGCCCTCGGACGAATTCCTGCCCGGTGCTGCGGCGTTGTGCCGGAAATATGGCACGCTGTTCGTCGCCGACGAGATTCAGACCGGCATCGGCCGCACCGGCAAATTCCTCGCCGTCGAGCACTGGAATGTCGAGCCCGACATGGTGCTGCTGGCGAAAGCGCTGTCCGGCGGTCATGTCCCGGTCGGCGCGCTGCTGACGCGCAAGAGCATCTTCGACAAGATCTTCAACCAGATGGATCGCGCCGTCGTGCACGGCTCGACATTCTCGAAGAACGATCTGGCGATGGCCGCCGGCATCGCAACGCTCGACGTCATCAAGGCCGAGAAGCTGGTTGAGCTGGCCGCCAAGCGCGGCGCCGAGCTCCGCCTCGCGCTGACGCGCATGGTGCCAGGCTACGAGCTGATGAAGGAAGTCCGCGGCAAGGGATTGATGATCGGCATCGAGTTCGGCCCGCCGAAGTCGCTGCGCCTGCGCGCATCCTGGAACGTGCTGGAGACCGCGAACAAAGGCCTGTTCTGCCAGCTCATCACCGTGCCGCTGTTCAAGGACCACAAGATCCTGACCCAGGTCGCCGGCCACGGCCTCCACACCATCAAGCTCCTGCCGCCGCTCGTCCTCACCGAGGACGACTGCACCTGGATCGAAAAGGCCTTCGACACCGTGATCGCCGGCAGCCACAAGGTCCCTGGCGCGATCTGGTCGCTCGGCAAGACGCTGGTCGACAACGCGGTGCGCAAGTCGGCCTGATTAACTCTGCGGCTTCCTTAGCCCGGATGAAGCGAAGCGTAATCCGGGATCATGGCCGTTCGCGAACCGGTTCCGGATTACGCTGCGCTCCATCCGGGCTACGATGCTAAATCACTCTGTCAACGTCCTGGGAGCAGATGAAATGCACATTGCAGGCGGTTGTCATTGCGGAGCCATCCGCTACGAGGTTGAAGGCGAAGCCCTTACACACGCGCTCTGCCACTGCACGGATTGCCGACGTCACGCCGGCGCGCCGATGGTCGCCTGGACGATGTATCCCGCCGCTGCCGTCAAGGTGACCCAAGGGCAGCCCAAGGTCTACGAATCATCCGAGCACGGCCGCCGGCATTTTTGCGCGAATTGCGGCACCGGTCTTTTTTACGTCAATGAGCAGATGCTGCCCGGGATCATTGATATCCAGAGCGGAACCTATGATGATCCTGACGTCGTTCCGCCAATGATCCATGTCCAGGTCGCCGAGCGGATCCAGTGGATGGAACGCGCGCACGAGCTGCCCGTATTCGACCGATACCCGCCGCAGCAATAGCAGCACCACCAGGATCCTGTAGCCCGGATGAAGCGAAGCGCAATCCGGGAACAATGTCGCAAGCAAACCCCGGATTACGCTTCGCTCCATCCGCGCTACGAAGCTACGAAGCTGGAGTCCGCATCGCCGTCTCGAACTTCTCGCCGAACTCGGCGAGCTCGTCGGCGGCGAGGTCGCTGACGGCCCAGAAGTTCAGGCCGTGATCGCTCCAGTGGCGGATGTTGAAGCCCTGCCGCTGGCTCGTCCTGGCGGCGTGGCGCTCGGTGTCTGATGTCTGTGCGACGAACAGGTTGATGACGTGCTCGCGCCTTCGATAGACCACGGCGCCGATCGGGCGGGCATCGACATAGTCGAGGCGTCCGCCGATCAGGGTGAAACCCAGGGCGGTGAGGTCGATCACGGGTGGAGCGACGTCGAGCCTGCCGTTGAACCACGGCTTGACCGTGTGCTGGTCGGTGGAAAGCACGTCGGTGAGATGGCCGGCCTGCAGCGAGCGCAGGTGCGCCGAGACCAGTTCCGACTGGATGCGCGCGTTGTCGTCATTGCGCAGGATGACGGCGACGAGGCCGGTCGCAGCCATCGCGGAGACCGCCGATCCCAGCGCGAAGCCGCGCAGCACCGCGCGGCGGCTTGGTGCAACCTTCGGCTGCGGCAGCGCGGCCTCGATGCGCCGGCGCAGCTCGGGCGGCGCGGTGAAGCTTGCACCCTTTTCCGCGATCATGCGGCTCATCGCGCGATAGTCTTTCGCCAGCTCCGTGCAGCGCGGGCAGCCTGCGACGTGGTCCTCGACCTCGCGCGCATGTCCCGCGTCGAGCTCGCCGTCGATCAGCGCCTGAAGCAGCACCTCGGCTTCCTCGCAGGTCATTTTGCTTGCTCCTGTTCCGCAAGCCACGCCGAGCGCAGCATCGCGCGGGCGCGGGCAAGTCGCGACATCACGGTGCCGACGGGGACGGCCGCAACATCGGCGATCTCGCGGTACGAAAGGTTCTGGATTTCCCGGAGCACGAAGGTCTCGCGAAACGGTTCGGCAAGCGCCGCGATCAGCCGGCGAATTGCCGCGGAATCCTTCTCGCGCAGCATCTGCGTCTCCGGCGTCTCCTGCGCCTCATGCCAGAGCGGGGTTGCATCCGCGCTGTCGGCGACGTCCTCGATCGCGCCGGTCTTGATGCCCGCGCGGCGCGCATATTCGGCACGGCAGACATTGCGCAGGATCGCGAACAGCCATGGCTTCATTGCCGGCCCGCGATAGCTGTCGAAATGCTTGTAGGCGCGCAGGAAACACTCCTGCACCGCATCCTCGGCATCGCTGGCGTCCCGCAGGAGATAGCGTGCCAGTGTATAGGCATCGTCGAGATAAGGCAGTGCGGCCTCGCGAAAGCGCCGCGCCTTCTCGGGATCTTCCTCCGACGCTTTCATCGCCTCATGCCCGGTTTGTGCGGCGAATGTCTTGGCCCGGCCGATGTCGATCCGCCGGCCGGGCAGGGTTGCGCTGGCAGAGATTGCCAACTTACTCGACCCTGATCATGCCTGTCATGTGCGGGTGCAGCGAACAAAAATATTTGTACTCGCCGGCCTCCGTGAAGGTGAATGAAAAGCTGCCGTCGGTGTCCATGGGTTTCGACCTGAATTTTCCCGCGCACACCACCGTGTGCGGAATGTCGTCGCGATTGGTCCAGGTGACGGTCGTGCCGACCTTCACGTCGAGCTGCGCGGGCTGGAAAACAAAGTTGTCGATATGCACTTCCATATCGGCGGCACGCGCAGCGCTGGCGGGGAGCAGCATGGCCGCGGCGACGGCGATGCCGAAGTCACGGCGATTGATCGTGCTCATGAACCTGTCCCTCTTCAGCCCTGCAGCGGCGTGTCGATGATGGCGAGGCGCTCCTGCCCCTGCTTGAAGTTGACGCTGGCGATGCCGAGCACGCTGCGCAGCTTGGCATCCTCGACCTTCATCGGGCCCGGTGAGGGCGCAGTGCCGGGCGCCGGCTGCGGAAAGGCGGTCGAGCGCGCGGTGTGGAAGGTGACGTTGCCTTCGACCTTCTGCATCACCTGGTGGATGTGCCCGTTCAGCACCGTCACCGAGCCGAAGCCCTTCACATATTCCAGCGCGCGTGCGCCGTCCTCGGTGCCCCAGCCCCAGGTCGGATAGACGGTCCATAGCGGGATGTGGGCGAACAGCACGATCGGGGTCGATTTCGAGCGGCCCTTCAGATCGTCCTCGAGCCATTCGAGCTGCTCGGCGCCGAGATTGCCCAGGCCTCCGGCCTTGAGGTCGACGACGTTGACGAGGCCGACGAAGTGCACGCCGCCGGCGTCGAACGAATACCAGCCGGCGCCCCTGGTGCCGCGGCCGTAGCGCTCCTTGTAGAGCTTGACTTCCTCGTCGATCAGATCGTGCTCGCCCGGCACGTAATGCACGTCGAGCTTGGCCTGCGAGATGACGCGCTCGGCATTGTCGAACTCGGCGGCCTTCGACAGATGCGTGATGTCGCCGGTGTGGATCATGAAGGAGGGTTTCGCGGGCATGGCGTTGATCTTGCCGATCGCTTCTTCCAGCGTGCCAAGCGCGTTCGGATTGGCGGCCTTGTCGAAGCCGACATGGCTGTCGCTGATCTGCAGGAAGGTCATGCCAGAGGCCTCGGCCGCTTGCGCCGAGCCGACCATGCCGAGCGAGCGCGGCACGCCGCCCGCCACTGTCCAGAGCACGCCGGTGCCCGCCCAGGTCATGCACTCCAGCACCCGGCGGCGGCTGACGCCGCGCTCTTCATCCCTGTGGTCGTGATCGAACTCGCTCATCGCAGTTCTCCATGCGCCCGTGATTGGGCCAGCGGAGACGTGATCGGGCGAGGGGAGGGGTTATTCCTGGCGGCGAAGCTCCATTGGCGCGAGGCGATGACGATTTCGTGAGTTGCTGCAAATCTCCGGCCGTCAGGCCGCTGCGACCCAGCCTCGGAACGTGAATCCGGCGTAGAACAGGGCGACGTCGGAAAAGCCCGCTTCCTCGAGAAGCGCTTCGTCGTCTTCGGCGAACAGAATCGGCAGCCGCTGCGCCATGGAAGCGGCGGAGGCCGCCACCTGCGCGGGATCGGCTCCGGTACCGTTCGCGAACATGACGGACCGTGTCAGCCAGCGCCCGAGCGCGCCGTCCGGCGGCCGGCTGTGGTGCGCCACGACGAGCGCCGCGCCCGGCTTGAGCCGTCGCCGCATCTCG
This sequence comes from Bradyrhizobium sp. 31Argb, assembly GCF_043638955.1. Lineage (NCBI taxonomy): Bacteria > Pseudomonadati > Pseudomonadota > Alphaproteobacteria > Hyphomicrobiales > Nitrobacteraceae > Bradyrhizobium > Bradyrhizobium sp. 31Argb. The sequence continues at coordinate 25,769 of NZ_JBEGDB010000018.1, forward strand.
CACAGCGTGCGCAGGCGCCCTGGCTTCGAAAGGAAATGCAGCGTCAACAGGCAGGTCGCGCCATCGAAGGGGCCGGCAGGTGCGTCTTCGATGAAACCTTGCACCAACCGGACCCTCGAGGCGAGCGGCCCCAGCACGTTGCGCGCGAGATCGAGCATCTCCGCCGAGGGATCTATCCCCGTGAAGCCCCAGCGCGGCCTTGCCTCGGCGAACGCCTTCAGCTCCAGACCGCCGCCGGCACCGAGGACGAGGACATCAGCCGCTTCCGGCGCGCGTTCGGCGAGCAGCAGCGCCGCCATGCGCTGAAGATCGGCGAAGCCCGGCACCTTGCGCGGCGTATCCTCGGCGTAGCGGGCGACTGCTGCGGGATCGCTGAAGTGGCGCAAGATCTCAGAAACCGGCGCGACGCCGGTGGACGCGTCATTCTTCATGCGCGCTCTCCAGGGTGACGCGTTTGCTCGGCGATGTGCAGCAGGACGTGGATCAGTTCGATATCCGTGAGGCCCTTTTCGGGGACGTAGATGGTCAACCGCTGCGGATAGGGGCCGAAGGGGAAGTTGTAGAGTTTCATGAGTCCGATCGTCGGTGGCGGCGCGGCGTGCCCGGCTGCGCGACGATAACGCCCCTTCATATCTTTCGCAACTTCAATGATTACGTGATGGCGTTCGGCGTTTTGATGGTTTGCGGACGAGCTAGGGTCGACAAAACTCAAAGTGAGCGGCCGGTATTGTGTCGGCGCGTGCCGGACAAAACTCTCTCGATCTGGCGGGCACCGAAGCGAACTCGCATACGGCGGCGCAGAGCTAGCCAAGGCTCGGCGTTCGTCTAGATGGCTGCCATCCTGGCGCCCCGTTCCTCCCCGACGGTGACCGAAACCAAGTCGTGTCGCCGCGCGTTCGTCCCGCGCACAAGAGGAGAAGCCCGTCATGTCAAGACCAGCAATCGCGTTTGTGTTGGCTCTGGCCGCGACCGCGGCCAACGCGCAAGATACTAAGTCTGGACAATCGCACACGCCGGCCGTTGCCGGCGCGAATGGAACACGGCCGTTCCTATTTGATGGACGAATGCGAGGTGATGGCGTCCGCCAGGGAGCGCTCGCCGACGATCATCACCCCAACGCTGGCGCCATCGTCGTGCCACCGAAAGCAAGCCAGCCTGGGCACGAACGATGAGTCCGCGCACCCGCGGTGCTGCAGTGAGCCGGCGTCATCGTTCCGATCGCGCGAATTCCCGCAGCGCCTGCAACAGCATTGGCGGCGCTTCCTGCGCCACGCAATGACCGATGCCCTCGAAATTCCACGCGCTGACATCGGGAATGAGCGAGACGGCCCGTGATGCCATCTCCTTGTAGATCGGCCAGGACTTTTCGGCCGTGGCCACGCGCACGGGGCAATCGATTTCACTGAGCCAGCCGAAAGGATTGCCGCGCACATCTCCGGCGTAGACCTGCTCCATGGCCTCGAAGATCGGGCGCAGGATCGCCGACTCGATTTGGGGCGTGCAACGGAGCCGTACCCTTCCGTTCTCCAGGGGCGCGAAGCCATGTCGGATATAAGCCCAGAGCGAAGTCTCAGACCAATCTGCAAATGCCGGCGCGGCGCTATAACGTGTGAACACCGCGTCAAAACTGTCGAACTCGGCCTGCCGGCGCAGGACGCCTTGAACGGTGGAGGTTGCCCATTCGCTCAATCCTGTCACCCCATCGCGCGCGGCGCGCGGATCCATGACGGTCGGCTCCATCACGAACAGGCGTGCGAAGCGTCCCGGCAGCTGTTTTGCAGCGAGCAGCAAGTCGGTGGCGCCTGCGCTGTGGCCGATCCCGTAGATGTCGTGCAGATCAAGCTCTTCGATGACCGCGCACACGTCCTGCGCATAGTCCTGAAAGTGATAGCAGTTCGCCGCGGGCTTGTGGCTGTCGCCGTGGCCGCGGCGATCGAGCGCATACACCGTGTAGTCGGATGCAAGATCGCGCGCGACGTCATCCCAGACGTTGGCCACGAAACCAGTGCCGTGAAGCAGGAGCGCAGGCGGCCGGTGCGAGCCTTCCTCGCCCCATTGCACCAGCGCAATGCGCGCATCTGCAGACCCGATCGAGAGGTGACGCTCACTGACCATGCATTCTACCGACGCGAATCTTCCAATGTCATCGCCGCAGCAACGTAGCCCGCATGGAGCGTAGCGCAATCCGGGGTTGCCGCCACGTGCGAATTGCTCCCGGATTACGCTGCGCTTCATCCGGGCTACGGGCTTTGTTACTTGGCGTCCTCCAAAATCATCGCAGCAGCCTTCTCCGCGATCATCGCGGTCGGTGTGTTGGTATTGCCCGACGTGATCGTCGGCATCACGGACGCATCGGCGACGCGGAGGCCGGCGATGCCGTAGAAGCGCAGGCGTTCGTCGACCACGGCCATCGGGTCGTTGGCCGTGCCCATCTTGGCGGTGCCGACGGGGTGGAAGATCGTGGTGCCGATATCGCCGGCGGCCTTGGCGAGCGATGCATCGTCATCGCCGACGGAAGGGCCGGGCAGATATTCTTCTGGCCGGTATTGCGCGAGCGTTTTCTGCTTCATCAGGCGCCGCGTTGTGCGGATCGCATCGGCGGCGACCTGGCGGTCCTCGTCGGTCGAGAGATAATTCGGCGCGATCGACGGTTTCTCGTCCGGCTGCCTGGAGCGGATGCGCACGGTGCCGCGCGAGGTCGGTTGCAGATTGCAGGCGCTCACCGTGATCGCGGGGAAGCGGTGCAGGGGATCGCCGAACTTGTCGAGCGACAGCGGCTGCACGTGGAACTGGATGTTGGCGCGCTCGCGGCGCGGATCCGAGCGCGTGAAGATGCCGAGTTGCGACGGCGCCATGGTCAGCGGCCCGCGGCGGCGCAGCGCGTAGTCGAGGCCCATCAGGCCGCGGCGGAACAGCGAGTAATAGGTCTCGTTCAGCGTACGCACGCCGGTCACCTTGTAGATCGCGCGCTGCTGCAGATGATCCTGCAGGTTGCGCCCGACGCCCTGCTTGTCGAGTACGACGTCGATGCCGAGCGGTGCGAGCCAGTCGGCGGGCCCGATGCCGGAGCGCTGCAGCACCTGCACCGATCCGATCGCGCCGGCGGTCAGGATCACTTCGCCCTTGGTGCGGGCCTCGATGATCTCATTGCCACGGAAAAAGCGCACGCCGACGGCGCGGCCTTGTTCCACGATCAGGCGATCGACCAGCACGTTCTTTTCCAGCAGCAGATTCGGCCGGTGCAATGCGGGCTTCAGGAAGCCGCGCGCGGAAGACCAGCGGCGGCCGCGCTTCTGGTTGACGTGGAAATAGCTCACGCCTTCGTTGTCACCGGTGTTGAAATCGGGAATGCGCTTGATGCCCATTTCTTCCGCGGCATCGCCGACGGCGTCCAGCACTTTCCAGGATAGCCGCGGCGCCTCGATGCGCCATCCGCCGCCCGAGCCATGGTCCTCGCTCGGCCCGAGGAAATGATCCTCGAGCCCACGGAACACCGGCCGCACGTCGTCATAGCCCCAGCCGGTGAGGCCGAGCTGGCGCCAGTGATCGTAATCGGCGGCCTGTCCGCGCATCGAGATCATGGCGTTGATCGCTGAGCAGCCGCCGATCACCTTGCCGCGGGGATAGGCCAGCGCGCGGCCGTTGAGGCCGGGCTCCGCCTCGGTCTTGAACATCCAGTCGGAACGCGGATTGCCGATCGCGAAGAGATAGCCGACCGGGATGTGAAACCAGATCCAGTTATCGTCGCCGCCGGCTTCCAGCACCAGCACGCGCTTTGCCGGATCGGCCGAGAGCCGGTTGGCCATGATGCAGCCGGCCGTGCCAGCGCCCACGACGATATAGTCGAAATCACCCTCGAGCTTCCCAGGCATTCTCTTGCTTTCCACCCGTCCGCGTCAGCGTTGCCCGAAAATGTTCCAGGCGTCCGTGCGATTTTCTGCTGTCCTAATAGTCAGAGGTGGGTGGGCGGGACAAGTCCAGCCATGACGGCCGGGCATGGGCAGCCAGCCGCGCCAGTTGGGTGGACCGCAGCTTGCATGGTAGAAAGATCACGGACGTTTGAATCACAGATCTGAGAAGTGCCATGCCCATCGTCAACCGCGTCGCCGACCTGCAGCCCGCCATCCAGGCCTGGCGGCGGGATATCCATGAACATCCCGAGCTGATGTACGATACCCACCGCACTGCAGCATTCGTTGCGGAGCGGCTGCGCGAGTTCGGCTGCGATGAGGTCGCCACGGGGCTCGGCCGCACCGGCGTAGTCGGCGTCATCAAGGGCAAGAAACCCGCCGGCAATGGCGAGATCAGCGTGATCGGGTTGCGCGCCGACATGGATGCGCTGCCGATCGAGGAGGAGACCAGTCTGCCTTATGCCTCCAAGACATCAGGCAAGATGCACGCCTGCGGCCATGACGGGCACACCGCGATGCTGCTGGGCGCTGCCCGCTACCTTGCTGAGACCCGCAATTTTGCCGGCAACGCGGTCGTGATCTTCCAGCCGGCCGAGGAGGGCGGCGCGGGCGCTGCCGCGATGATCAAGGACGGGCTGATGGAGCGGTTCGGCATCGAGCAGGTCTATGGCATGCATAACGGCCCTGGGATCCCCGTCGGCTCGTTTGCCATCCGGACCGGCCCGATCATGGCGGCAACGGACGCGATCGACATCAGGATCGAAGGCCACGGCGGCCACGCCGCGCGGCCGCACAAATGCATCGACAGCGTGCTGGTCGGCTCGCAATTGATCACGGCGCTGCAGTCGATCGTCTCGCGCACCGTCGATCCCTTGGATTCGGCCGTGATCTCGATCTGCGAATTCCACGCCGGCAATGCGCGGAACGTGATCCCGCAGACCGCGGAGCTGCGCGGCACGGTGCGCACACTGACGCCGGAGGTGCGGGCGCTGGTCGAGAAACGCACCCATGAGGTGGCCGCTGGCGTCGCGCAGATGACCGGCGCCAGGATCGACCTCACTTACGAGCGCGGCTACCCCGTCACCGTCAACCATCGCTCGCAGACCGAGTTCGCGACCAGGATCGCCAAGGAAATCGCCGGCGAGAATAACGTCCACGAAATGCCGCCGATGATGGGCGCGGAAGATTTCGCCTACATGCTGGAAGCGCGCCCCGGCGCCTTCATCTTCTGCGGCAACGGCGACAGCGCCGGCCTGCATCACCCCGCCTACAATTTCAACGACGAGGCGATCGTCTACGGCACGTCCTACTGGATCAAGCTGGTGGAGAACACGCTGGCGGCGTGACGTCTTGTCGTTCCAGGCCGTAGGGTGGGCAAAGCGAAGCGTTCCCACCTTTCTTGCACCGCCCGTGGATGGTGGGCACGCTTCGCTTTGCCCACCCTACGCAACTGTCTCCTTCCGTCATTGCGAGCGCAGCGAAGCAATCCATGCGTCCGCTTGTGGAGAGATGGATTGCTTCGTCGCTGCGCTCCTCGCAATGACGGAGTTGCGTGGCGCGGTCTTCGCGCACAAAACAAAAAGGCCCGCGCATTGCGCGGGCCTTTATCGTTGAGAGGTTCGCTGCTCAGAACACGTTCGCGAACAGCACGTAGAGCGAAGCCGACAGCATGATCGCGGCGGGCAGCGTCAGCACCCAGGCCATCACCATGTTGCGGATGGTCGCGACCTGCAGGCCCGAACCGTTGGCGGCCATGGCGCCGGCAACGCCCGATGACAGCACGTGCGTGGTGGACACCGGCAGGCCGAAAGTATCGGCCGCGAAGATCGTGCCGGCGGCGACGAGTTCGGCGGAGGCGCCCTGCGCGTAGGTCAGGTGGGTCTTGCCGATCTTTTCGCCGACCGTGATCACGATCCGCTTCCAGCCGATCATGGTGCCGAGGCCGAGCGCAATCGCGACCGCGATCTTCACCCAGGTCGGGATGAATTTGGTCGCGCTGTCGAGCGAGGCCTTGTAGGCGTTCAGCGTCGCGATGTCTTCCTTGCTGAGGTCGCTCTCCTTGTCCTTCATCAGGAAGCGGATCGCTTCCGAAATCAGGTACATGTCGTTGCGGGTGTTGCCGACGGCTTCCGCGGGCACCTTGGTCAGCGAGCCGTACTTCATCACCTGGTTGCTGACATCCTGTACCAGCACCGCGAGCGAGGGGAAGGTGCCCTCATTGAGGTGGTGCAGCGAGATGTACTGCGTCACGGCCGGACGGGGATCGCCGATAATGCTGTGACCGGCGCCCTTCGCCGCGATCACCTTGGAGGCGGCTTCCGAGTTCTTCTGGAACTGGGCGATCTGGGATTCCGGCAGCGCGCGGTTCAGCGCATAGGCGGTCGGTACGGTGCCGATCAGGATCAGCATGATCAGGCCCATGCCCTTCTGCCCGTCGTTGGAGCCGTGCGCGAAGCTGACGCCGGTGCAGGTCAGGATCAAGAGGCCGCGGATCCAGAGCGGCGGCGCCTTGTTGCCTTCGGGCGCGGCATAGAGCGCAGGGTTGCGCACGATCATCTTGAGCACGAGCAGCAGTATCGCGGCGCAGACGAAGCCGACCAGCGGCGACAGCAAGAGCGCGTAGCCGATCTCGGTGGCCTTGCTCCAGTCGACGCCGGACGTGCCATCGCGGCCGCGCATCAGCGCATTGGCGATGCCGACGCCGATGATCGAGCCGATCAGCGTGTGCGAGGACGAGGCCGGCAGGCCGAAATACCAGGTGCCGAGATTCCACAGGATCGCGGCGATCAACAGCGCGAACACCATGGCGAAGCCGGCGCTGGAGCCGACCTGCAGGATCAGTTCGACCGGCAGGAGCGAGATGATGCCGAATGCGACCGCGCCAGACGAGAGCAGCACGCCGAGGAAGTTGAAGAAGCCCGACCACATCACCGCGACTTCGGCGGGCAGCGAATGCGTGTAGATCACGGTCGCGACCGCGTTGGCGGTGTCGTGGAAGCCGTTGACGAATTCAAAGCCGAGCGCAATCAACAGCGCAACGAACAGCAGGATGTAGGGCAAGAAGGTGGTGACGCGGGTGCCGGTGGCATCGACGTCGGAATAGATGCTGTAGGCGACGAACAGCAACCCCGCCGCGAGGATGCCGAAGAAGAGGATCATCGTCAGTGGATTGAAGCCCTTATCGAGATTTGGCCTTGAAGCCGGCTGAATCGGCCTTTCGTCGCGTACTGAAGTATTGAGTGCAAAATCGGTCATTCTGACGCCCCGTCGAAATACGGAAGGAGGCCCTTAGTCTTGACCATTGACTTGAAGGTTAGATGACAGCCGTAGTTTGCTTGAATGAAACGCGTGTCGCAACGGTGCTCGAGTGTTGCATCGATGATCGTCTGTCACGCGCGCTCGCGACATAAATGTTGACCATTCACATGACGAGCCATGCGCGCAGCGAAAGTGTGTGATGGATGTGTGATGGAAAGGAAGCGGTCGGGCGCTGCCTGACGCCGGGGCTGTGGCGCCGCGGCAGCGCGCCGACCTCATGGGAACGTCATTGGCGTGAACAAGACGCCCCAAACTCCCCCTGTAATAGGAGAGTATCGGCCATCAATGTAAGGTTGTAAATAGATATCAGTCTTATCAACGGCTTGATATTTGCAGTGCTATGCATGGTGCCATGCTTATGCCGCAGCCTGCGCGCGTTTCCTCAAGAGTTCCGCAGCGATCTTCAGGTCCTCGACAAAGCGTTGATATTCCCGCGCTTTCGCATCCTCATCGGGCAGCCGCAGCAGATAGGAGGGATGCACTGTCACCAGCGCCTTCACGTCGTCGTCGAGATCGATCAGCCGGCCGCGGTTTTTGCCGATCGGCGTGAGCTTGTTGAACACGCATTGGGCAGCGGTCGCGCCCATCGTCACCACCAGGTCCGGTTTGATCGATGCGAGTTCCCGCTCGTACCATTGGCGGCAGGCCTTGATCTCCGGCGTATTCGGCTTCTGGTGCAGGCGGATCTTGCCGCGCGGCACAAATTTGAAATGCTTCACCGCATTGGTGATGTAGACTTTCTTGCGATCGATGCCGGCCTCTTCAAGCGCGCGGTCGAGCATTTGTCCGGCGGGACCGACGAACGGTTTTCCGGCGAGATCTTCCTTGTCGCCCGGCTGCTCGCCGACCAGCATCACCTGTGCGCTTTGCGGGCCTTCGCCGAACACGGTCTGGGTCGCGTGCTCATAGAGATGGCAGGCGCGGCAATCGGCGGCTTCCTCCCGCAGCGCACTCAGACTATCGGAATGGCGGATCATGGCGGGTTCCGGTGGCGTGGCGCTTTCGCTTGCGGGCTTAATCGTCGAAGCCTCCGGCAGGTTCCTCGATTGCTTCGCTGCCAGCCGTGCCGGGTTGAAGATAACAGCGTAATGACGCTGCCAGATCTCCTCCAGCCGATGGCCTGCGGGCATCCCGGCCTCGCTGATACCCGGCGTGATCGACACCGCATGTCCATCCCAATGCGCGCAGACATCTGATGTGAGGATCGACCAGGGCATGTCGGCAAAGCGGCTCGCGAAGAATGGCGCGGCCAGTTCCACGACATGGTGCTGCGGCTCGAACCAGGCAACGAAATGTGATTTGTGCTCGCGCCCGATCTCGCGGAAGCGGATCGACGTCCGCATCCGCTGTGCCTCGTGATGCACGGCCTTCGCCATCGCGTGGATACGCGCGACGTCGGGATCGTCAGCGACATCGAGCAGGTCATGATCGCGGTGCAGGCGCCACAACAGGCGATAGAGCAGGGCGAAGCGCTCGGCGTCGCGATGCAGGATCGCGGTTTTCGCCAGCTCGACGAATTTGGCCGGCACGTTGAACGTGCCGCGCGGCGGTTCGAGCGGCGCTTCGCGGTCCAGCGTATCGAACAGTTCGACTTCGTTGTCGCGCGCTGCCCACGTCACATTGTCAGGCAGCACCTCGTTCAGCACCAGCGTCCGTGCTGCCTTCCGCCAGCCGTCGAAATCAGTCTCGCTGCCCAGGATGATGTGGTGCATGGCACTTACTCTCCCTCCTGTCTCTCCTCTCGTCATGCCCGGGCTTGACCCGGGCATCCACGCCTTCCTCACCAAGGGAAAGAACGTGGATGGCCGGGACAGGCCCGGCCATGACGGCTCTCACGGATCACATTGATTCCATTAATGAATTTATCCCGTTACCAATCCGATTGACTCCTCCCGCGCAGTTGGCTTTATATTAGAACATACCATGAACAATTGGGCCAGCTTCTGGTTTCTCCCTTAAGCCAGCAGCGGCCCCGATATCTTCTTAAGGAGCGGCGCATGACGAGCGCACGCCTGAGCACGCTTGCGTCCTTGCGCGGGCGCATCGAGCGTCTTGAAACATCCAATGAAGCGCATGCGCTGCAGCGGATCGCGCTGGGACATGCCGGCGCCGATGCGATGCTCAAGGGCGGGCTTGCGAGAGCCGCGGTGCACGAAGTGTTTGCCGAGGGGCACCAGGGCGCTTCCGCCACCGGTTTCATCGCAGGCCTCGCCGGCCGTCTTGCCGCCCGAAAGCCGCTGGTCTGGGTGCGGCAGGATTTTTCCGAAATCGAATCCGGTGCGCTGTCGATGAGCGGCCTGTCCGAACTCGGCCTCGATCCGCGCCTCCTCGTCACCGTGCGCGCCGCCGACATCGACAACGCATTGCGCACCACGGCCGATGCGCTCGCCTGCGACGCGCTAGGGGCCGTCATCATGGAGGTCTGGGGTGAGTCCAAACAGCTCGATCTGGTCGCGAGCCGCAAGCTGACGCTTGCCTCGCAATCATCAGGCGTCCCCGCGCTGCTGCTGCGCCTGGCGGCAACGCCGCTTCCGTCCACCGCGGAAACCCGATGGATCGTGCGCGCGGCGCATTCGCCGCCGGGCGCCAGTTGGAGCGCGTGGGGCGCGCCTCTGTTCGATGCGCAGCTCGTTCGCAATCGTCATGGCCCGGTCGGGCGATGGATCATGGAATGGAAATGTGATGAGTGCCTTTTCAGCGAACCGTCGGCGTATCCTCAGCCTGTGGCTGCCGCGCCTGCCCATCGATCGGATCAAGCGGCAACTGGCGCGCACCGCCTCGCAAGTTGAAACGCGCAAGCTGTCCGAACTCCCTCTCCCGCTTGCGGGGGAGGTCGAAGTGCCGAGCGTTGTCGTCATCAAGGAGCACAACGCGTTGGTGATCCACTCCCTCGACGACATCGCCGCGCGAAGCGGCCTGTCGATGGGCTTGCCATTGGCCAATGCCCGCGCGATCTGCCCGGAGCTGACGGTCTATGATGCCGACGAAATCGCGGATGCCAGGACGATCAACGACATCGCCGACTGGTGCGACCGCTTCACACCTCTGGTGGCGCTCGATCCGCCCTCAGGTCTCTTCCTCGATATCACCGGCTGCGCCCATCTGTTCGGCGGCGAGCGTGCGATGCTGCAGATCATCTGCGGCGCTCTCGCAAGACGCGGCTTTGCCGTCAGTGGCGCGATCGCGGCCACCTCGGTCTGCGCGCGCACGCTGACGCGGCATTCGTCTGGCCGGATCATCGAGGATGGTGCGGAAGCCGAGGCGGTCGCCCCGTTGCCGATCTCGGCATTGGGGGCCGATGATGCGATCACCAAGGGCCTGCGCCGCGCCGGCTTGAAGACGATCGGCGATGTCGCCGCCCGCGCGCGCCACGAGATCGCGGCGCGTTTCGGCGCGGCCTTCACCACGCGGCTCGAGCATGCGCTGGGGCAGGGCGATGCGCCGATCAGCCCGCGCAAGCCATTGCCTGACTACATCGTCGAGAAGCGTTTTCCCGAGCCGGTCACGACCGAGCCCATGATCGCGATGACGCTGCAGAACCTCGCCAGGATGCTGGTCCAGGCGATGGACAAGCAGGGCAAGGGCGCGCGGAAGCTGGAAGCAGGCTTCTTCCGCACCGACGGCGCGGTACGCACGCTTGCCGTCGAGACCGGGCGCGCGGTGACGAAGCCCGAAGTGATCGACCGCCTGTTCCGCGAGCGGCTCGACGCACTCAACGATCCCCTCGATCCCGGCTTCGGCTTCGACCTGATCCGCCTGTCCGCTGGCCGTACCGAGATCGTGGTGCAGCAGCAGCGCGATCTCGATGCCCATGTCCACGACAATGATGAGCTTGCCGCGCTGATCGACCGCATCGCCGCCCGCATCGGGGGCAAGCGTGTGGTCGTGCACCTGCCGGAGGACACCCACATCCCCGAGCGCGCAGCGCTTGCCGCACCGGCACAGCATCATCTGGCCGCGGCATCGCAAGCCGTCTGGCCCGCGCGCGCCGAAGGCGAGCCGCCACTGCGTCCCCTGCGACTGTTCGAAAGGCCGGAGCCGATCAAGGTGCCGTTCGCCACCGTGCCGGATGGACCGCCGCATCGCTTCACCTGGCGGCGTGCCACGCATCAGGTGGTGCGGGTCGAGGGTCCCGAGCGCATCGCCATGGAATGGTGGCAGCGGGATGGGAAGGTGCTGACGCGCGACTATTTCCGCGTCGAGGACGAGCAGGGCCTGCGCTTCTGGATCTTTCGCGATGGCCTTTACGACAGCGAACTGATCGACGAAGACGGCAAGCCCGTTCCCGCCAACTGGTTCGTGCATGGGCTGTTCGCATGATAGAACCGGCGCCCGATTATGCCGAGATCGGCATATCAAGCAATTTCTCCTTCCTGCGCGGCGGATCGGATCCGCGCGCCTATGTGCATCAGGCGAGCATTCTTCGCATTCCCGTGATCGGGCTTGCCGATCACAACACGCTCGCCGGCGTGGTGCGCGCCTACAAGGAGCTCGAGAATTCAAAAGTAACGCACCCGCCCAAGCTCCTGATCGGTTCGCGCATCGTGTTCATGGATGGCACGCCTGACATCCTGGTCTATCCGCGCGACCGCGCGGCTTACGGCCGACTGTGCCAGCTCCTCACCCGCGGCAAACGGGGCGATGACATCAAGCGGATCGAAAAAGGCGAATGCCATCTGAAGCTGAACGACCTCCTGGACTTCGCCGAAGGCCAGCTCCTGGTGCTGTCATTGCCGCATCGTTTCGAGACGGCCAAGGCGCTCGATCTGCTCGCGCGGCTGAAGGCGAGTCGCGCTGAGGGCGTCTGGCTCGCCGCAAGCCTGCTCTATCGCGGCGACGACAAGCGCCGCCTGGCACGATTACATCATCTTGCGACCAAAGCCGATGTGCCGCTGCTCGCGACCAACGAAGTGCTCTATCACCATCCCGCGCGCCGCCCGCTGCAGGACGTGCTCACCTGCATCAGGGAGAAGACGACGATCGATGCGATCGGCAAAAGGCTGGAAGCCAATGCCGAGCGGCATCTGAAACCTGCGCACGAGATGGCGCGGCTGTTCCGCGATTTTCCCGACGCGATCGCCGAGACCATGCGTTTTGCCGACCGCATCACCTTCTCGCTCGACCAGCTCAAATATCAGTATCCTGATGAACCGGTGCCGCCGGGCAAGACCGCGCAGCAGCATCTCGAAGACCTGACCTGGGCCGGCGTCGACCATTATTTTGGCGGCAAGATCGATGAGAAGCTCCGCGCCACCCTGCACAAGGAGCTCGCGCTGATCGCCGAGCTGAAATACGCGCATTATTTCCTGACCGTGCACGACATCGTCCGTTACGCGCGCAGCCAGAACATTCTATGCCAGGGGCGGGGATCGGCGGCGAACTCCGCGGTCTGCTATGTGCTCGGCATCACCTCGGTCGATCCGACCAAGGTCGATCTCCTGTTCGAGCGCTTCATCTCGAAAGAGCGCTTGGAGCCACCCGACATCGACGTCGATTTCGAGCATTCGCGGCGCGAGGAGGTGATGCAATATGTCTATCGTCGTTACGGCCGGCACCGCGCCGCGATCATCGCGACCGTCATCCATTATCGTCCGCGCAGCGCGATCCGCGACGTCGGCAAGGCGCTGGGGCTGACGGAGGATGTCACGGCCGCGCTCGCCGATACCGTGTGGGGAAGCTGGGGCAAGGGCCTCAACGACATGCAGGTGCGGCAGGCGGGACTCGACCCGAGGAACGCGATGATCGGGCTCGCCGTCGATCTCGCCACCGAGCTGATCGAATTCCCGCGCCACCTCTCGCAGCATGTCGGCGGCTATGTGCTGACGCAGGACCGGCTCGACACCTATGTGCCGATCGGCAATGCCGCGATGGAGGATCGCACCTTCATCGAATGGGACAAGGACGACGTCGACGCGCTCAACATGATGAAGGTCGACGTGCTGGCGCTGGGCATGCTGACCTGCATCCGCAAGAGCTTTGACTTGATCGCGAAGCACAAGGGTGAGCGCTGGGAGCTTGCGACCGTCCCGCAGGACGACGAAAAAGTCTACGACATGCTGTGCCGCGGTGAATCGCTCGGCGTATTTCAGGTCGAGAGCCGCGCGCAGATGAACATGCTGCCGCGACTGAAGCCGCGGACCTTCTATGATCTTGTCATCGAGGTCGCGATCGTGCGCCCGGGACCGATCCAGGGCGACATGGTGCATCCCTATCTGCGCCGCCGCAAAATGAAACCCGAAGATATCGAGTATCCGTACCCCAAAGGCGGCAACAAGGATGAATTGCGCAATGTCCTGCACAAGACCCTTGGGGTACCGCTGTTTCAGGAACAAGCGATGCGGATTGCAATCGAGGCTGCGGGATTCACGTCAGAAGAAGCCAATGGATTGCGTCGTGCGATGGCCACCTTCCGCAACGTCGGCACCATCGGCAATTTCGAAGAGAAGCTGATCGGCAATATGGTCAGGCGCGGTTACGACCCCGTCTTCGCACAAAATTGCTTCGAGCAGATCAAGGGCTTCGGTTCCTACGGCTTCCCGGAAAGCCATGCCGCGAGTTTTGCCCAACTCGTCTACATCTCCTCCTGGCTTAAATGTCATCATCCCGACGCTTTCTGCTGCGCGCTGCTTAACTCACAGCCGATGGGCTTTTACGCCCCCGCGCAGATCGTCGGCGACGCCCGCAAGAATGGCGTCGAGGTTCGCGAGATCGACGTATCCTACAGCTTCGCCCAGAACACCCTGGAAGAGCGCAGCGGCGACCATTGCGCCGTCCGCCTCGGTTTCCGCCAGATCGACGGTTTCAACTGGAAGGACCCGGACGAAGAGAGGCTGAAACAGCAGCAGGCGTTATTCCGGGAGGTGCCAGCGCTCCCTCTCCCGCAAGCGGCAGAGGTGGAGCCTCCCTTGGAACCCAACGACTGGGCCGACCGCATCGTCGCGGCGCGGCAGCGGCGCCCCTTCGCCTCGCTGGAGGATTTCGCCCGCGACACCGGCCTGCCCAAGCGCGCGCTGATCCTGCTCGCGGACGCCGATGCCTTCCGCTCGATCGGCCTCGATCGCCGCGCGGCGCTCTGGGCGGTGCGGCGGCTGCCCGACGACGTGCCACTGCCTTTGTTCGAAGCCGCTGTTGCCCGCGAGCAGCCGGACGAGAACGCGAAACCATTGCCGCAGATGCCGCGCCAGGAACAGGTGGTCGCCGACTACCAGACCATCCGCCTGTCGCTGAAGGGCCATCCGATGGAATTCTTGCGAGAGAAATTTGCAAAAGAGCGCGTCATACCCTGCAAGGAGGTCTGCCATCGCAATGACCGCCGCCGTATCCGCTGCGCCGGCGTGGTGCTGGTGCGGCAGCGTCCGGGCAGCGCCAAGGGCGTGGTGTTCATGACGCTCGAGGACGAGACCGGGATCGCCAATATCGTGGTGTGGCCGAAGGTGATGGAGCAATACCGGAAAGAAGTGATGGGCGCGCGGCTGATCCTGGTCGAAGGCTATATCCAGAGCAGCCCGGAGGAGGTGACGCACCTGGTCGCGCAGCGCATGATCGACCGTTCCTACGACCTCATCGGTCTCTCCAACGACGCGTTCAGCGCCAAGCCGGCCGTGCCCGCCGGCCCGGCTTTGGTCGAACCTCTCAACGACGACCGCCGCGACCACGGCGAAAACTCCCCGCAAAGAATCCGCCACCCCCGCAACGTCCGCATCCTGCCGCCGTCACGCGATTTCCATTGAACTCCGCCGCTGTCATTCCGGGGCGCGCGTAGCGCGAACCCGGAATCCATTGCGCCGCATGCGCAGGCGGAGAAATGGATTCCGGGCTCATCGCTTCGCGATGCCCCGGAATGACTCCTCATTCCGAGGAGCCGCGAACCGGCGTCTCGAGGGATGGGCCACAAACCCTCACCCTCCGAGAATCCATTCCGCAATGCACTTGGCGTGTCTTGGCGGTCTCGTCCCGAAGGTCTACCATGTCGAAAGTCAGTGCCGTTTTGGCTGCCTGGACTATCGTTCATTTGCAACGGGCGGGAGCTGACAATGAAGACGATTTTGGTACCGACCCAAAATACCCCGGCCATGAAATCCGTGCTCGAAACGGCGGTGCTGCTCGCGCAGCGCACCGGCGCCTATATCGAGGGTGTTCCACTGTGGTTTGGCACGCCTGAATTCGTCGTGGCAGGGCTGGCCAGCACCTATTCCATGGAAACCTATCGGGTGCGACGCGAAGCGGAGGCGGCGGGGGAGCGCGAGCTGTTCGAGACCTTCATGGAGCAGCACGGTGTTGCTGCTGCGAAAACGACCGCGGATCGACCCTGGTTTAGCTGGTTTCCCGAGGTGCCGCCCGGCGAGGGTCTCGTCGGCAGCCATGGCCGCGCGTTCGATGTGATTGTGATGAGCAGGCCATCCGCTGCTACGGACCCACTCTATCGGCGGGCGATCGAGTCGGGACTGTTCGAAAGCGGCCGGCCTGTTGTGCTGTCGCCGCCATTAGCTCCGAAAGAGATCGCGACCAACATCATGATCCATTGGAATGGCAGCACCGAGCAGGCCCGCGCCAACGCCTTGGCGATGCCACTCCTGCGCCTGGCCGGACGCGTGACGGTGTTGACTGTCGTCGGTGGACAGGATGTGCCGGGTCCATCGGCCGATCAGGTGCGCAAGCAATTGCGGTATAACGGCATTGCCGCCGAGCCCATGAGCATCGAGCTGAACGGTCGCAGCACCGGCGAAGCGGTCCTCGCCGCGGCCAAGGCGGAAGGCTGCGATCTCTTGATCAAGGGAGCCTTCACAAGGACCAGGCTGCGCCAAATGATTTTCGGCGGCGCCACCAGCCACATCATGGAGCACGCAGACTTGCCGTTACTGATGGCGCATTAGAGCATGGGAGGCGCCACGAATTCATCCCTCATCCCGAGGAGCCGCGAAGCGGCGTCTCGAGGGATGGGCCACGGGCGCTTCACTCTCCGTCATTCCGGGGCGCACCATAGTCGCCACTTCCTCCGTCGTCATTCCGGGGCGTCCGAAGGACGAACCCGGAATCCATCGGGCCGCAGACGCAGGTGGAGAAATGGATTCTATGATGTGCAATTGCACATCATAGCTCGATGCTTCGCATCGCTCCGGAATGACGACGGCCAATGTGGTTCCGCCTTCGACATCCTGCGCGGCCTCACGAGGATGATCGACGCGGTGGAATCGGTGGAACCACCTGCAGACTAGGAAGATCCTCGGGGCGCAGCCGAAAGGCGGCGGGATATTTGTCCGGGTTCACGTTCTCCTCCGGCTCGGTCGATCTCCAGACATAGAGGCATGTCGGACAACCGAACACAGTCCAGATCCCGACAACGGGAGATTTGCTGCGCATCTCGATCTTGCCTGATCGACATCGCGGACATGCGGCCGGAACAGTGTCAGCGGTTGTCGCCGTCATTTCCGCATCTCCTTCGCCAGAGCCATGAGCTTGGTCCGCCACTGATCGGTACGCAGCGGCTTGTCGAGTTCCTCGCCATAGTCGCCGCGGATATCAGGCGCGACCGGCGTGGTGGCATCGATGATCATCTTGGTCACCATGCCGGCCGGGCTGCAGGCCGGATCCAGCAGATTCTCCGCGAGATTCGGGATGGTCACGATGTCGCCCGCAGGGTTTACCTTCACCGATATTGCCCACATCACTTGCTTCAGATCGAACGGGTCGACTTTCTCGTCGACAACGATCACGACTTTTGCGTATCCGAGACCATGCGTCGTGGTCAGCACGCGCAAGCCCACATATTTGGCGAAGCCGCCATAGCGGATCTTTGTCGAGACGACGACCACGAGACCGTGGGTATAGAGTGCGTTGACGGCGACGACTTCGGGAAACGTCGTCTTGAGTTGAAGGAAGATCGGCGCGCTCGTCGTCATGGCTTGCAGGAAGTCGAGCTCGGTCCAGGGCCGCCCCACATAGACCGCGTCATAGACCGGGTCCTTGCGGTGCGACACGCGATCGATCTCGATCACCGGATATTTATGGCATCCCGAATAATAGCCGGGGAATTCGCCAAACGGCCCCTCGGTCTCGCGCTGTCCGCATAGCAGGCGGCCCTCCAGCACATATTCGGATCCCCAGGGGACATCCAGGCCCTTTGCAGTCTTGACCACACGGTATGGCGCGCCTTGCATCACGGCCGCCATCTTGTATTCGAGCTGATCGTAGAGCAGCGGCGTCGCGCCCATCAGCGTGATGATGGGCTCGTTTCCCAGCGCGATCGCGACTGGCAGGTCTTCGCCGCGGGCTTCCGCATGAGCCATATGGATCGCGATATCGTGCTGCGGCACAGTCTGGATTCCGAGGCGATTCCGCCCCTTGACCTGCAGGCGATAGATTCCGACGTTCTCGACATTGTCATTATCCCAGTCGTCTAGGTCTCGGCTGACGGTGCAGGCTTTGTCGATGAAATAGCCGCCATCGCCGCGGTTGAGACGAAACAGCGGCAGCAGTTCGTAGAGGTTCACGTCCTTGTCGACGACGACGTCTTGCCAGGGGCACTCGCAACGCGCTCCAACGTGCCGGGATATTGCTGGAAGCGTCGGACGAATTCAAAGAACTGGTCGCGCATGCCGGCGTCTTTTTCCATGCCAAGCGCGAGAGCATGGTTGCACCATGATCCATGCACGTTCATGGCTACCCGAGCGCTGGTGTAGCCCGCGATGTTGTCGAAATAGATCGCGGGGCTGTCCTCGCCGATCTCTGTAAGGGCGCAGGCCGCGGCCGCGATGTCGGGTTCAGGAACAACCTGATCATGGATGCGCAGCAATTGCCGCTCTTGCTCGAGGACGGACAGGAATTCGCGAAGGTCCTTGTAGGCACGCATTTCTGCCCCCAATTGCTCAGATTGGTTTCAGGCGGCGCGTAACGCGGCAATCTGCCGTTGCCAACGCGGCAGTACGGCTTTGGGATCGCGCAGTGCAAAGGTGACGCCGCCTGTCACATCCGCGTATGGCGCGACATGCTGGCGTACTGACTCGACCTCTGCCTCAAAGAGCGCCAGCGGCACATCGGACGAGGAGTGGGCGAGGCGGCGACAGCGGAGCTTCATCTCGCAAATGCCGCCATCGAGTGAAAGCGCGATCGTGAGCCGTCCTTCTCGTTCAAGATTGGACGCCATGGGGATTGCGGAAAAATCGCAAAGCGGACGCGGCCGGAAGGCATGATCACGATGTCGCCTGCACTGAGCAGCGCAGCGTGAGGCCATCCGTCGGAACCAACCGTCGAGAGACGCAGCGCCTGGGTTTTGGTCAGCAGCTCGGTGCCGTCAAGATAGCGGACCACCCCGTCTGGAATCCCGCTGCTGGTTGCGGGCGCCGTGTAGACGTGCTCGGCTTCCTTCATTTCACATCTCCCTCGGAAGTGATCCGCATTCCCTGCGAAAATCGAAGGCAGTTCGTTGATGTGGCGTAGGCTCGGTGCGCCCCCGTCATCGCTACGATGATGCGCATCGCTCTCAGTCTCCCAGAAGAGACAAGCGTGACTAGCTGTGTAAGAAGCGTACTACCAAAGGATGTCCCTTGCAACGGCGCCTGGATTGAGCGCGTACTGCGCCTTTGCCCACCCTACGGCTTCTGCAGTTCGCTGCACTATCTCCACGTCATTGCGAGCGGAGCGAAGCAATCTATGCCTCCGCTTGCGACGCTATGGATTGCTTCGCTTCGCTCGCAATGACGATGTGGATGCGTTGGTGCGACAAATCAACCCGACGGGCAAATCACCAAAAGTCTGTCCAGACTGTCAGCGAAAAATATTCCACTTTCGCCGTCGGGCAAATCAGTGATTTAACTCCGCGCGTCTCACCCGAATGAGGGGCGGCTCGCGATCGTCACGAACGTTGCGGTGAGATGCGGTGGACGTGAAGCGTGTGACTGACGAGCACACGTATCACGGACGGCGAAGTCGTGTGGTCCTGGCGCCCCGACGCTGGCGCTAAGTTCTGTTCGTTGAGCAGTGTGACGGTGGCAAAAGAGCCCGGTCACCGGGGAGAGCACGAAGTAAGCCGTAACACCATCGCGCAGGGAAAGCCGGACTGCTTCGGTTGAACCTGTGGTCCTACCCCCGTGCTTTTTGTTGCACGGGACCCACGGGTGCAACCAGCACCCGGCTTTCCCTGCGCCCTCTGATATCGAGGAGGGTGGAAAGTGAAGCAAACCTCGGGCGCATCACGCCGCGAGAATACGGACTCACATCCCCTCCGCTGTTTGAAATTTGAATCATAAGTCGCGGCGACGCCGTAGGGTGGGCAAAGCGAAGCGTGCCCACCATCGCGAGCACGGCGCGGATGGTGGGCACGGCGCAAGTGCGCCTTTGCCCACCCTACGCACCATCCCAAATCTACTCCACCGCCGCCCCGACCGGCGGCCCGCCGGGAGGTCGATGCAAGAACGTCATCGTTGCGTAGGCGCCGATCCAGGAGCCGATCGCGGCGAACAACACGTAGATCGAGTTTTCGGTATAGCTGATGACCGCATAGGACGAGAGCACGTACCAGACGCTGCTCCAGGTTGCAGCCGGCACGCGCTTGCGCGCAACGACGGCGGACGTGAACATGACGTAGACCGCATCGGTTGCGGCCGTCGCCAGCACCACGGCGGCGGCGGTCAAGGGATTGATGGCCATTGCAACTCCTTCCCAGTTCGGGCACTGCTCTTGGGCACAAGATTGAGGGAATGCCGAAGCGCGACCGGTTCAACCATGCCGAAAAAGGCAGGCGGTCGGCATCGTCAAAACAGGAGGGATCATCAGGCAGGATCTGCCTGCGCACGGCAGGGCCTGTCACACGGCCCGCTTTAGTTTCGCCGGCCGCCACCCCGGAATTGCCCGGGGCTTGGCATTCACCCGGCGTTCATGCCTCACTGTCCAAAGATAAACCGGAGACCTGCGTCCAATTGTCGCTTTTTTGGTTGTCTGAACCGGTAATTGGGCACTATTAGCGCGCAGCGGAACCTCCGACATCAGCCACGGCCCATGGTCAAAGACATTACCAAGCGATTGCAGACCCTTAGCCGTCAGCACGTGGCGCTGGTCGTGGCCGTGCTGGCGGTTGCCGGCGGCATGGCTTACGCATCCCTGCACACCAAGGGGGCAAATGGCGGCCATTCGGAGATTTCGAGCCAATCCCGCAAAGGGCTGCAACGCTACACGCCGACCCCTGCCGAATGGGCAAGCCTGAGCCTGCAGCCGGTCTCCGAGCGTGCCTTCCGTGCCGAATACGTGACCGAGGGCAAGATCGGCATCGACGAGGATCGCTCCACCCCGGTGTTCTCGCCCTATACCGGCCGCATCACCAAGCTCCTGGCGCGGCCCGGCGAGAGCGTCGTCAAGGGCCAGCCGCTGTTCGTGATCGAGGCCGCCGACACCGTGCAGGCGCAGAACGACTACATCTCGGCGATGACCAGCGTGAACAAGGCGAAGTCCGCGGTCGATCTGGCGCAGATCCAGGACGACCGCGCCAAGAGCCTGTTCGAAGGCAAGGCCGTGCCGCTGAAGGACTATCAGCAGAGCCAGGCCACGCTGGTCCAGGCGCAGAACGATCTGCGCTCGGCTCAGACGACGCTGGAGGCCGCGCGCAACAAGCTGCGCATCCTGGGCTTCGGCGACGGAGACATCGATGCGCTGCGCCAGAAGGGCGGCATCAATCCGGAGATCACGATCTTCGCGCCGATCGGCGGCACGGTGGTGCAGCGCAAGGCCGGCCCCGGGCAATATGTCTCCTCCGGCGCCAGCGATCCCGTCTATGTCATCGGCGATCTCTCGACCGTCTGGCTGCTCGCCTTCGTCCGCGAGAGCGATGCCGCCAAGGTCGCGGTCGGCCAGGACGTCACATTCAGCGTGATGGCGCTGCCGGGCCGCTCGCTGACCGCGCGCATTAATTATGTCGCCGCAGCGATCGATCCGACGACGCGCCGGCTCCTGGTCCGCGCCACCATCGACAACGCGGATGGCGCGCTGAAGCCGGAGATGTTCGCCAATGTCACGCTCTATTCGCCGGGCGACCATCCCGCAGTCGGCGTGCCCAAGCAGGCGCTGATCTATGAAGGCGACCAGGTGCGCGTCTGGGTCGCGCATCCGGACAAAACGATCGAACTGCGCCAGGTCAAGCCGGGGATCACCAATGGCGATCTCGTTGAGATCGTCGGCAATCTACGGCCAGGCGAGCAGATCGTCACCAAGGGCAGCCTGTTCATCGACCGCGCCGCCTCCGGTACCTGACATTCCCGGATTATTGAAAGCTTCGATCTGAAATGGATCGCCTCGTCGCTCTCGCAGTCAGCCGCCGCTATCTGATGGTCGGCATCTTCGCCGCCGTCATGATCGGTGGCCTGATCGCCTTCCAGCACCTCAACATCGAGGCCTATCCCGATCCGACGCCGCCGATGGTCGACATCGTGACGCAAAGCCCGGGCCTGTCGGCGGAGGAGATCGAGCGCTACATCACGATTCCGATCGAGACCCAGGTCGCCGGGCTGAAGAACCTGCGCACGATCCGCACGATCTCGCTCTACGGCCTCTCCGACGTCAAGCTGCAGTTCTCCTTCGACTACACCTATGACGAGGCGCTGCAGCAGGTCCTGAACCGCCTCGCGCAACTGCCGCCTTTGCCGGGCAATGTGCAGCCGACGATCTCGCCGCTCAGCCCGATCGGCGAGATTTTTCGTTACCGCCTGGTCGGCCCGCCCAACTACAGCGTCCTCGATTTGAAGACATTGCAGGATTGGGTGCTGCAACGCCGCTTCCGCGCCGTGCCCGGCGTGATCGACGTCACCGGCTGGGGCGGCAAGACCAAGACCTATGAAGTGCAGGTCGATTTCAACAAGCTCGTCGCCAACGGCCTGACCTTGCCGCAGGTGTTGCAGGCGGTGAGCAACGCCAACATCAATGTCGGCGGCAACACGGTCGATATCGGCAGCCAGTCCGCGGTGGTGCGTGGCGTCGGCCTGATCCGTTCGGTCGACGATCTCAACAACACCATGGTGTCGCAGTCCGGCGGCAACCCTGTGCTGGTCAGGGATATTGCGACGGTCACCATCGGCGAGAAGCCGCGGCTCGGGATTGCCGGCATCGACAATGACGACGACATCGTACAGGGCATCGTGCTGATGCGCCGCGGCGAGCAGAGCTCGCCGACGATCGCCCGTGTCGAGCAACTGGTCAAATCCATCAACAATTCCTCGATCCTGCCGCCGGGGGTGCGGATCGAGCGTGTCTATGACCGCAAGGACCTGATCGATCTCACCACTCACACCGTGCTGCACAACATGGTGGTCGGCATCCTCCTGATCGTGCTGCTGCAATGGATATTCCTCGGCGACCTCCGCAGCGCGCTGATCGTCGGCGCAACCATTCCCTTCGCGCTGTTCTTCGCCGTGATCATCCTGGTGCTGCGCGGCGAATCCGCCAATCTGTTGTCGGTCGGCGCGATCGACTTCGGGCTGATCGTGGATGCCACCGTCATCATGGTGGAGGCGATCTTCCGCCGCCTGTCACAGACCACTCCGCTTTCTGAAGCCGAGCAGAGCCATATCTCCGCCGAAACCATGATGGGCATCAAGAGCCACGCGATCCTGTCGGCGTCTGCCGACGTATCGCGCTCGATCTTCTTTGCCGCCACCATCATCGTTGCCGCCTTCCTGCCGCTGTTCACGCTGAGCGGCGTCGAGGGCAACATCTTCGGGCCGATGGCGCGGACCTATGCCTACGCGCTGGCCGGCGGTCTGCTTGCGACCTTCACGATCACGCCGGCGCTGAGCGCGATCATCCTGCCCGCGCATATCGAGGAAACCGAGACCTGGATCGTCAGGCAGCTCAATCGCATCTATCTGCCCGTCCTGAACTGGGCGATCGCCAACCGGCGAGTGATGATGGCCGGCGCTGTCGCCCTCGTGTTCTTGACCGCGCTGTCGGTGCGCTTGCTCGGGCTCGAATTCCTGCCCAAGCTGGAAGAGGGCAATCTGTGGATCCGTGCCACCCTGCCGCCGACAATCTCGCTGCAGGAGGGTAACGCTTACGTCAACGAGATGCGCCGGATGATCCGCGCCCGTCCCGAGGTGGAATCGGTGGTGTCACAGCACGGCCGCCCCGACGACGGAACCGACGCCGCCGGTCTCTTCAACGCCGAGTTCTTCGCACCGTTGAAACCGGCAAGCGAATGGCCCGGCACGCACGACAAGGATGAGCTCACCGCACAGCTATTGGCGCAGTTGCAGGACAAGTTCCCCGGCGTCGAATTCAACTTCTCGCAATATCTGCAGGACAACGTCTCCGAAGCGGTCTCGGGCGTGAAGGGCGAGAACTCGATCAAGCTTTACGGCAGCGATCTGCAGGCGTTGACCGACACGGCCAATCAGATCAAGTCGGTGCTCTCGACGGTGCAGGGGATCACCGACCTTGCCGTGTTCACCTCGCTCGGCCAGCCGACGATCCAGATCGACGTCGACCGCGCCCGCGCCGCGCGCTACGGCCTGTCGCCGGGCGACATCAATGCCACGATCAAGGTCGCGGTCGGCGGCGACAGCGCCGGCGATCTCTATGAGCCCGGCAGTGACCGGCATTTTCCGATCATCGTGCGGCTCGCCCCGGAATACCGCAAGAGCGCCGAAGCGATCCAGAACCTACGCATCGGCGTCGCCAACCCGAACGGCGGGATCACGCAGATCCCGCTGAGCGAAGTGGCCTCGATCAAGCTGATCTCGGGCGCCGCCTATATCTATCGCGAGCAGCAGGAACGCTATCTGCCGATCAAATTCTCGGTGCGCGAGCGCGACCTTGGCAGCGCGATCCAGGAGGCGCAGCAGAAGGTCGCGGACCAGGTCAAGCTCCCGCCGGGATCGCGTATCGAATGGGTCGGCGAGTTCGGCAATCTGCAGGACGCGATCAAGCGGCTGTCGATCGTGGTGCCGATCAGCCTCGCTTTGATCGCGATCCTGCTGTTCCTCAATTTCGGCTCGATGGTCGACACGCTGCTCGCCATGAGCGTGATCCCGATGGCGATCTTCGGCGGCGTGCTCGGGCTGCTGGTCTCCGGCATTCCCTTCAGCGTCTCGGCCGCGATCGGCTTCATCGCGCTGTTCGGCATTGCCGTGATGGACGGCATCATCATCCTGTCGCAGTTCAACCAGCTCATCGATGAAGGTTACGACCGGATGCGGGCCGTGGTCCGCACCGGTGAATTGCAACTGCGCCCGGTGTTGATGACCTGCGTCGTCGCCGGCGTCGGGCTATTGCCGGCGGCGCTGTCGGAAGGGATCGGCTCGCAGGTGCAGAAGCCGCTGGCAGTCGTGGTCGTGACCGGCATGATGCTGGCGCCGCTCGTCATCCTCGTGACGCTGCCGGTCCTGATCTCCTATTTCTCGCGGCGCGACTCTAGGAGGTGAAGCCGTAGAGCCGAGCCGGGTTGTCGACCAGGATCTTCTTGCGCGTCGCTGTGTCCGGCGCCCACACCGCGAGCTGGTTGAGGAGCCGCCCGTCGTCGATCTGGTACAGCGGAACAACATCCGTGACCTGCTTTCCGGGTGGGACGACCGTATCGGGATGCGGCCAGTCGGTGCCCCAGACGATGCGGTCGGGATTTGCCGCGATCAGGGCCTTGGCGAGGGGGATTGCGTCCTGATAGTCGGGCGCGAGCTTGGAGGCGCGGTAGGCGCCGGAGATCTTCACATAGGCCTTGCCGGACTTCACCAGTTCGACAAGGTCCGGAAAACCCGGTTGTTCCACGCCGAGCGCGGCCTGCGCGCCGCCGAAATGGTCGAAGACAACAGGCACGGGCGATGCCGCGACGAGGTCCTTGACCGCAGGGATCAGGGGCAAGTTCGTGTACACCTGCACATGCCAGCCCCGCGCCTTGACGCGGTCGATTCCGGAGGTCAGGCGGGCACGAGCGACATTGGGATCGTTGATGCCGCCGGTTGCGAGATTGAGGCGGATGCCGCGAAAACCGTCCTTCTGCATCGCATCGAGATCGCTTTCCGGCGTCTTGTCGTCGATGACAGCCACCCCCCGCGCGGTCGCGCCGCGCGCCATCATGCCGAAGCGGGTCGCGGAATTGTCGGTGCCGTAGACGCTCGGCGTCACGATCACCACGCGCTCGATCCCGAGCGCCTTGTGCAGCGCGCTCATCTCCGCCGGCGAGGCCGGCTCCGGCGTGTAGACGCGACCAGTGAAGAACGGGAATTTCTGGGGATCGCCATGGATGTGGGTGTGGCAGTCGCAGGCGCCGGCCGGCACGTCGAAATTCACCGGCGTCGATGGCTGCGCTGCCTTGGCGTGGACGTCTCTGTTGTTCATCATCACTCCGGCCGCGATGGAGGCAAGCATCATACTGCGTCGCGTCAGCATTGGTCTTCTCCCTGCGTTTCCTCATTTGATCGGCGCTTGCTGCGCCCCAGCGTTATCAGCCGCCGGTTGAGCGAGGTTACAGGGCGAATGTGCGGGCGGGAAGGCGGCGGTGCCTATACCGGGATCATTGTCCGGACGGCGTGCGTAGCCCGTGCCAGGCGTCGCGCACCTGATGGTAATGCACTTCCGGCAGGTAATCCGGCGTATTGAGATTGAGCGTCTTGACGTCGAGCCGGCCGATGGCGCTGAGCAGGCTGTAGGACGCGATCACGCGGTCGCGCAGCGCGCCGATCAGCCGGGCCCTGGCCGAGATCAAATCCTGTTGTGCATTGAGCACATCGACGGTGGTGCGCTGGCCGCCGGCCGCCTCGCGCTGCACGCCCTGCAGCGCAACGTTCGCGGCACGGACTTCGGACTCGGAAGCGGAGACCGCCGTCTTGGCGCCTTCGTTGGCGACCCAGGCGCTGATCGCAGCGGTCCGCGCCTGGTTACGAACCTGGTCGAGCACCAGCCGGCTCTGCGCCGCCACTTCCTTGGCCTGCCGGGTCTGGGACGCCGCCATGCCGCCGTCATAGATCGGCTGGTTCAACTGGCCGATGATGGAAGCCTGATCGGTTCCGAATGTGCCGAGCGTCGGGTCGGAGTCGCGGCTGCGGCTCACGCTGCCCTGCACCGTAACATTCGGCATCAGGCTGCTTTCAGCGACGCGGATCGTGGTCGAGGCGACGTCGACGTCGTAGCTTGCCGCCATCACTGCCGGGTGCTCTTTGAAGGCGAGACCGATTGCGTCCTCGCGGTTGCGCGGCAGCAGGCGGTCGGTGGTCTCGGCAGGCCGCAATTGCCCGGGCGCATTGCCGATGACCTGTGCGTAAGTCGCTTGGCTGATCGCGAGACTGATCTCGGCGGCGTTGAGATCTGCAAGCCCGCGGTTCAGTCGCGCTTCGGCCTGCGCCGTGTCGGTCGGCGTGACATCGCCGGCATTGAGGCGCTTCTGCGTGATGGCTTGCGTTTCGCGCAGGAACGCGACGTTGGCGCGCTGCGCTTCGACCAAGGACTGGTTGGCGAGCACATTGGTATAAGCGGTCACCGCGTCCAGCAGCACGCCCTGGCCGACATTGCGCAGCGCCTCGCGGCCGGATTGCACCTGCAGTTCCGCCACCCGCACGCTGTTGGCGGTCTTGAAACCGTTGAACAGCGTCTGCGTCACCGTCAGGCCAATCTGCCACGGCTTCAGGTTCGCGGTCCGAACGACGTTATTTGGCAAGAGATCGCGCACCGCCTGCAAACCGGCGGAGAGGGTTGCGGCGATCTGCGGACGATAGCCGGTCAGCGCCTGCGGCACGTTCTCGTCGGTCGCACGCTGCCGCGCCCGCTCCGCATTCAGTGCCGGATTGGTTTGGTAGGCTTTGGCGAGCGCTTCAGGGAGGCTCTCCGCATGGACCGCCGAGGCGGCGAAATCGACACAAAGCATAACGCCAAGGCAAATGCCTGTCTGAAGCAAACGCCTTCTCACGTCGCTAACTCTAGCGGCACGTCCGATCATAATAACCCGCAAACCACCCCGACTGTCCGCCCCCGTCGACTGGGTCACATCTACTGTTTAGGGGATGGTACCGCTACTGACAAACGGTCGCGCGACATCTGCACATCAAATCAGTGCTTGTCTGTTGCCGGTTCGTCACAGGCGAGTGACGGTCGTGAAGGATTGCGCTGCGCGATGAGCCTGGAATCCATTTCGCCGCTTGCGAAAGCGGACGAACGGATTCTGGGCGCGCAACTTCTTCGCCCGAAGACGAGGAACTTACCTGTTCTTATTCACAGGCTGTCGCTTCTCAATGAAGGCGGCCATGCCTTCGGAACGGTCTTCGAGCGAGAAGGTCGAGTGGAACAGGTTGCGCTCGACGTTGAGACCTTCCGACAGCGTGGTCTCGAAGGCGCGGTTGACGGCTTCCTTGGCCATCGCGACCGCCGGGCGCGACATCGACGCGATCTTTTCAGCGGCGGTGAGTGCTTCGTCCATCAGCTTGTCAGCGGGCACGATGCGGCTGACGAGGCCGGAGCGTTCGGCCTCGGCGGCATCCATCATCCGTCCGGTGAGGCAGAGATCCATCGCCTTCGACTTGCCGATCGCACGCGTCAGCCGCTGCGTGCCGCCGATTCCGGGGATCGTGCCGAGCGTGATCTCGGGCTGACCGAACTTCGCGTTGTCGGCAGCGATGATGATGTCGCACATCATGGCAAGCTCGCAGCCGCCGCCAAGGGCATATCCCGCCACCGCCGCAATCGTCGGCTTGCGGCATCTGGCGACGCGGTCGCCGCCAATCGCGGCGAAGTCGCTGGTGAACATGTCGATGAAGCCTTTCGGCTGCATCTCCTTGATGTCGGCGCCGGCGGCAAAGGCCTTTTCGCTGCCGGTCAGCACGATGCATCCGATTGCGTCGTCCGCCTCGAGGTCGTCGACTGCGGCTGCGATCTCGCGGAAGACGCCGAAGGAGAGCGCGTTGAGCATTTTGGGACGGTTCAACTTGATGATGCCGACCGCGCCCTTGCTCTCGACAATGATGTGTTCAAACGTCGACATGATCCACCCCGTTTTCCTGATCTAGCGGCAATGTGCCCGCTGACGGGGTGGGCTTCAAGTGGGCTCCCGGACGCGGTGTGACGCAATTTGCGCCGCGCGTCCGGGCACAAGGGGACGTCAGGCCATGAACATGCGGGCAGCAGACGCCATGGTCAGCAACGCGCCCGCAGCGATGAACATCTTGCCGATCAGGGAAGTCCGGTCCCAGGTCGAGTCGTCGGCGCTGGCGACCGGCGCCGCCTGAGCGGTTGTCATCGCGACTGCCGGGGCAGACTGCTGCGGCTGTGCGGCGGGCTGATTCTGCTGCTGGCTGTCCTGCAGCGCGCGATCGACTTCGTTGAGCTGGTCGGAGGCGACGACGTCGGCATCACCGGGCGCCTTTGTCTCGTCGGGCTTGTCGGATTCGGCGAGCAGCGTGTTGGCCTTCGCCGACATCGCGCTCGCATTGTCGGCAGGGACGTTGGGGGTCAGTTCGGCCTTGGCATTGGCGACCAATGCCGGAAGCGACACGGCTGCGGCGTCGGCGGTCTCGGCGCTATCCGGCTTCTTGGCCTCGGACGACTTGGATTCGGAGGACTTGGATTCGGAGGATTTGGAATCGGTCTTGGCCGACTTGTCGCGCTTTGCGTGACGCGTACTCTGTTTCTTAACACTTGCCGCACTATCAGAGTCCGAGGCAGTCGTGCTGCCCGAACCTGCCGCCTCGAACGGGGACGGCGCGGCGACGTATGCAAACAGCCCTGCGGCCACAAGCACCGCCAGAAGCCCGCTGGCTTTGGTGATCATCTGACAATCTCCCCATTTGCCCGCCCCTGAGGGGCGAAATGAGACCCCGAGGCGTGTCCTCAGCGGGGCAGAAAAAGGGAATCTTCGGGTTTTGCCGGGCCAAAACGGGGCGGCACTGTTGCGCCAAAACGGCTGCTTTCGGGCACAGCGTCGATTTTCCTCCAGGCAAAATTCTGTGCTTGCGTTCCACCGGTGCGAGTTCCGGCAATCGATGTTAAGAGCGCTGCGGATCTCGAACGGCCCAACTTACGCTGGTCCGGATTTGAGATTCTGTCGCCCGGGCGCCGTTTCACGATTTTGTGATAGATTCGCTCCCGGCGTAACAAATTGAAGGATAGACCGAATTGCGTTGTGGGAGCGCGCGTGCGCGAACGTGAGGACGAATGGACCGGCCTGATGCGGTCGGCCATTTCAGGCGACAGCACGGCGTATCATCGCCTGCTGAAGGCGATCACGCCGGTCCTGCGGGCGGCCGCGCGCCGTGGCTTGGCGCGCGCGGGCCAACCGATCGATCAATCCGAGGATATCGTGCAAGACATTCTGCTGGCGGTGCATTCGAAGCGACACACATGGGACGTAAATGCTCCGTTTGCGCCCTGGCTGTTCGCAATTGCCCGCAACAAGCTGATCGATGCGCTACGCCGCCGGGGCAAGCGGGTGTTCGTCAACATCGACGATTTTGCCGAGACCCTGCCCGGTGAGGCGCAGGAGGAGAGGGCCTCCGCGAGCGAAATCGCTGCGCATCTGGACACGTTGCCGGCGCGGCAGCGCGAGGTCCTGCAGTCGATCGCCGTCGACAGCGCCTCGATCAAGGATACGGCGGCAAAATTCTCGATGAGCGAGGGCGCCGTGCGGGTGGCGTTGCATCGCGGGCTCGCCAACCTGACGGCGAAACTGCGGGACAGTTGAGCATGGATACCGATCAGCTCATTCGCACGCTCGCCGCCGACAACGTCAAGCGCGCACAGCCGGTGGGTTTTGTCCTGATGTTGGCGTTGCTCGCCGCCGCACCGATTTCCTTGCTGATGTTCTTCACCGAGCTCGGCGTCAGGCCCGATGTCATGACCGCGATGCACAATCCGTTCTTCGGTATGAAGTTCGCGGTGACGCTGGCGCTCGCCGCTTCGGCAATCGCCGTCAGCCTGCATCTATCGCGGCCCGAGGCGTCGCTGCGCGGCTTTGGCTGGTGGCTGCTTGTTCCAGCCGGGCTGCTCGTGGCCGGGATCAGCGGCGAGATGATGATGCCTCAGCGCGCGCCGATGATGACGCGGCTCGTCGGCAACAATTCGCGGGCATGCCTGATCTCGATTCCCTTGATGTCGCTGCCGCTGCTCGCGGCCGCCTTGTTCGGCCTGCGCCATGGCGCGCCGGCGCGTCCGGCAGTTGCCGGCGCCATCGCAGGCCTGGTGGCAGCGGGGCTGGCGGCAACGCTCTACGCATCGCATTGCGCCGATGATTCACCGCTGTTCGTGGCGACCTGGTACACGATCGGGACCGCGCTGGTCGCCGCGATCGGCGCAGTGATCGGCTCGAAGGTGCTTCGATATTGACAGTGAATTGCGATCCGTAGCCCGGATGGGGCGAAGCGCAATCCGGGACCAGCGCGCCGCCACTGAACGAGCCGGCCCCGGATTACGCTTCCAGGCTGGGCAAGAATTTCGCGGATTTCGGGAAGTTGAGGTACGATTCGCGGATGGTGAATCGTCTTTACAAGACC
>NZ_JBEGDB010000190.1:0-15694 GCF_043638955.1 Bradyrhizobium sp. 31Argb
CCTGCCACCCGAAAACTTGCCGATCCTCGAATGGCTCGGTATCAAAACGTCAAAATCACTGTGATGAACCACTAGATACCCTCGAGCAGCGCTTTGAGCTCGATGAAACCTTTCTGTCCTCCCCCAATACGGCCGCGCTCAAATCCGCCGTGATCCGCGCCACCGATCGCCGGACCGGCGACCCAGTGGTTCTCAAATACTGGGAGAAAACCGGGACCGCGGTGGATGCCGATTTCAGAGAGCTTTGGCGGCATGAAATGCGCCAGAGTGAGCGGGTGCGCGCCTTTCCTCGCGCCGACGAAGTCGTTGTGGAGGTATTGGCTTCGGGAGAAAGCGACGACGCGTTCTACATCATCATGCCAAGCGATGTAGCGCCTCTCGAACACGCCGCGCGGTTTGTACGTCCCGATCATTGGCTCCGTGCATTGCAGGGGCCACGTCAACGCGCCCTCCTTTGGAAGAATTTGCGTCGTCTGGCGGAAGCCCTTGGTACGGTACATGGCCAAGGCCTGGTCCATGGACGAATAGATGGCCGGGCCATCTATTCCACCGGGGCTGCGACAAAACCCGACTTCCGGCTCGGCGGATTTGAGTTTTGCCTGCGGGTCGCCGAGCTCAACAAGGCTCCCCTTCGCGTGATCGCGAAAAGCCGTCCGGTAGGCTCGGTCATTTTCTCGTTTCTGGACGATTGGCGTGCTCTCGGCCAGGTTGTGACCAATCTCATTGGTCTGGATGCAGACAAGCTCGACGAAGAAGAAATCGAGTTCATTGAGGGGCGGACGAAAATCGATCTTCGGGCTTCGGAAATCGACCTGATAAGGCTCCTGTTTGATCCTGAACGCAATCGCATCCTTAATGCAGCAACAGTCACGAGCCGAATCGACGCCGTTCTCAATGAGCTGGATGCGGAGGCGTTTGCCGACAACGGCCGCTATGTGCTGGCACTCCGGCTCGGGCCGACAAGTCGCCTTTCCGGGACGTTGAATGCAGCATCAGGCGATGCATTCGACGCCGACGATGCCGATAGCCAGGTCGATTTCATCCGCGCAGACCTGGAGACCGGCGCGAGCCTTAGCCGCACGGCAAGGGGCGATTTCCTGTTGATGACCGAAAGCCTGGTCTACGACCTTCAACCGCTTCGTGTCGTAGGGTCCGACGAGACCTGGAATGTGGCTTCATGCAACAACGCTCGTCCCAGAGACGGCGTTTTTCTGGGACGGCGGGAAACAATTGACCTTCCCGCGCACCGGATCGAGATCATCCGCTTTGCTGCGGCTTCGCGCCGATTGAATGAATTGCGTTCCGATGCGCTTGATTGGAGCGCAGCTTTCGACATGACACCGGATGGAGATCCGACTCTTGCCGTTCGACGCGGCTTGCTGCTCGCCCAGATCGCCGAAGCGCTCTTCAGGGCAGCCGAGATCGCACCGGTGGAGCTGGTGGACCAACGGCGTCAAGGGAACAAACGGATCGTTGAAATCGCGCCAAGCGACTCCGAACATCGCATGCGTCTGTCGCAGGCGCTAAGTGTGGACGAACCGCACAAGCTCATGCGAAGGCTCTTCGATCGCGAAGAAGCTGACGTCGACGCGGAGTGGCAACTCACCGAAGCTGCCGGTCTTGGCATGACGGTTCGAGCTGCCGCCAATGTCCGTTTCATTCGTCCGATCCAGAAGAATAACCGACGGCTTTACGAATTCGAGGTTCTCGACGGCGTCGTGCCACCGAACGCTCAGCTTCACTTGCGCAAAGTCGACGAAACGGGGACAGAACAGGTTCTCCGGCGGCGGCTTCGGATGCTGACAATGCTTTCCACCCAGTCCGAACTCGCCCACATGCTGGCGGATCCACGCGGGCGGCTGCGCACCTACCAGGATGATCCGCTTGTTGAGGACGCGCATTTCGACAAGCTTGACGGGTCGAAACAGAATGCGTTGCGCTCGATTTGGTCCACTGGCCCGGCCCAGCTCGTTGTTGGTCCGCCTGGCGTCGGCAAGACCAGACTGGTTACAGAGGTCGTGCGCAGAGCTTTGGCCGGGGACTCCGCGATCCGCCTTCTCCTGAGCGCGCAAGCGCATCAAGCCTTGGACCACCTCGCGGCGTCCGTTCAGAAGATGCTCAAAAAAACCGGGCTGGCCGACGATGTCATCCTGGTTCGCTCCAAGGCGGATAACGGCGCGGACCTTTCAGGCGCGCAAACCCCCGATCGGGCGAAAGCATATCTGAAGGAGCTCAAGGATAGCCCGCTCCGTCGGCGGGCACCGCGCGCCATCCAGCAATCATTGCGCGATATGACCGCGGCCGCTGACGTGACAGGGAACCTGCGGGCGAAACTCCCGCTGACGACCTTGCGCCAGCGGCGGTCGTTTGAAGCGCTTGTCCTGCAATCAGCCAACATTCTGTTCTCGACCACAAATTCCGGAGACCTTGCCCGGTTGATCGAGGACGGCGCGCAGTTCGACTGGACAATCGTGGAAGAAGCCGCGAAAGCAACCGGGCCGGAACTTCTCGCTCCTCAACTGCTTTCGATGCGGCGCCTGCTGATCGGGGACCACAATCAATTGCCGCCCTTCGATACCGACCGGATCGCCGAGTTTTTGGAAGATCAAACGCGCGTCAAGCGCGCCCTGGCAGAAAGTGATCCACTGGTCGGCAACATATTCCGCGACTTTGGACTGGATGATCTCAAGGAAGCTGTCGAGGACGACAGCGTCTTGAGCGAGACCTGCGCATCGGCGCGCCGCATGCTGCTGCTGTTTGAGAGCTTGGTGACCAGCGAGCTCGATCGGCAGAAACGATCTGACCAGCGCCGGCGTCGGGTGGCGACAGAACTTCTGCAGCAACACCGGATGCATCCCGCCATCGCCACCGTGATTTCTCAATGCTTCTACAAGGGAACGCTCGATACACCTGAAGAACGCGAAGCGGAATTCTACAGTGAGCGGCCACCCTTTACGATAACGGACGAGCGCCTGCCGTCTTCTCCAATTGTTTTTGTCGACCTTCCCTATGTACAACGTGAGGGCAGCGCCGGAGAGCAACGTCCCACATATCACAATCCGGCGGAGTTGCAGGCTGTGCTCTCCGTGCTCGGAATGCTCAAAGCAGCCCCGAAAAAGCCGACCGAGCCATCGACGCTGGCTGTTCTCTCTCCTTACAATGAGCAGGTCGAGCGTTTGGGCCGCGCGATCGAGGATGGCCTGCAGGGCAGACTCGCAAATTTGGTGGACTTCAAACCCGGGACGAATGCGCCGGGCTTCGAAAGCACAGTCGACTCGTTTCAAGGCAGTGAGGCCGATGTCGTCGTCGTCTCGCTGGTGCGGAACAACGACCATGTCGGACGGGCGGCTCTCGGCATCTTGCGCGATCGGCGACGCATGAATGTGCTGCTGAGCCGGGCGAAATGGAAACTCATCATCGTCGGTAGTATGGAATTCCTCCGCGTCCAGGGACGGCGCTATCGACGTCACAACAAAGATGATCGCACGGTGCCCGCCTTCCTTGCCAAAATGTCGGAGGTATTCGACCAATTGGCAAAAGAGACACTACCCGACGGGAAGACGCCCAAATTCGAGGCGGTGCCGTGGGCCTCGCTCATGACGGATCCGAAATCATGAGCGGCCGGCACGCCGTGCGCGTCGCGGTACCGGTCAAGCTTGCCCGTCTCAGGGTATGGGTTGACAAGGGACGCCATTGGAGCGGCGTCGATCGTCTGATCCTTTGGGCCTTGGCTGTTGAGCCCAGCACCGCCGGTGAACTGGCGAAGGTTGCATGTATCCCTGCCCGCCTGATCACAGAGATCATTCTGCGCATGATGCGGTTCGGGTGGGTCGAGCTTGCCGCCGCCCGGAAGGGTGCCTCTTTCCGCGCCACCGAGGCCGGCCGCGAAGTCGTTGAAACCTTCGAGACATTGCCGCCGGTTACCCGTCGGGTGCCACGCAGAATATCATTCACAATGGAGCCCTTCGCTTGGCGGGCTTATGGCCTGCGCGACCTGAAACCATATCGTCCCACGGAGATCGAGGCGATCGAACGCGAGCACGACGTCCGCCGTCTCGTCATTGATGGTGGCTGGGGACGCTTGTCGAGTCTTGAGCTTTATGCCGCCGCGGACCAGGTCCTGGCGGACGACGAGGAGCTCTCCAGCGTCGACTACAGCGCCTCCGACACGGTAGATCAATTCGCCTTGTTCACTGTGATCGGCAACAGCATCAAAGGCCTGCCGCCCGATCCGGCCGAACAGCTCGTTGCTGCGATACGTCGCGCAGCCAAGGACAACAGGCCCGGTACGGCGATGACGATCAAGCCGCCGCGCCGAGCCTCAACTTCTGCGATGGATGGTAATATCGTTCGCACCGTCCCGATCCACCCGGAAGATATCGTGCTCAGCGGGAAGGACCATCGCGACCGTCTGATAGAAATCCTTCGCCAAGCCCGCTCCAGACTGATCATGCATTCGACGTTTAGACTTGGATGGCGTTGATGTATCCGGCGCGCGTCGGCTCCATCCTGGCCGCTTTGTTCGCCTTGGCGATCGCCTGCTCCGGCGGTAGCTTTTCCTCCTTGGCGCCCTTTGTTGGAATGGGTTTCAACTGGCCAGGTAACGGCAAGACCTTGGGCGTCTCGACGACTTGCACCGGGGCCGGCGGATCAGCCTCAGGAAGCGCCTTCTCGAAGGTCATCTGATCATAGGGCGCTTCGAGATTGAGCTTGGTGGCACATCCTACAAGTCCGAGCGACAACGCAAGGACACTGGCCGACGCGAGCTTGGTGAGGACAGCAGAGTTCATTTGGCGTCTCCAATGAGGTCGCGCGACCAGTTTAGGGAATGGACGTAGAGGCCGAGAGGATTCTTCCGCAGCGTTTCGGCATTCGCGGGCGGCTTGAGAACCGTGGTGACGAGGCCGGTGAAGCGCTCTGTCTTGGCGATCGAGCCGTTCTCGAAGGTGTTTTCTTTCCAGCGGATCTCGAAACTGTCGCTAGATGCACGCACCACGGACGTGACCTCGGCGGTCACCGTCTTCGAGCCGATCTTTGTGAAAGGATCGGCCTCCCGTGCGTAATCGTTCAACGCCTGTGCGCCGCGGTCGGTGACGAAGTCATAGGCGCGCAGCCAGTTGGCCCGCACAATGACTGGGTCGATCGATAGCGAGCGCACGTTCTCGATGAATCGCGCGAGAAAGTGCGCAATCTGCGCGTCTGATGGATGGTAAGTTTCGAGGGCCGGCCCAACCGCCCGGACCTCGCCGAGCCGGTCGACCTCGACCACGTAAGGAACGACCCCTGAGCGGGCGTTCTGGGTAAAGATCGTCAATCCGAGCACACCGGACAGACCGACGGCCATCAGCGCCGCCAATCGCCAGTTGCTCGCCTGCACGCGAGCTGCTCCTAGCCGCTCGTCCCAGACCTGGGCTGCCTTCTGATAGGGTGTGACCGGCTCCGGCGTCTCGCCATAACGAACGGACACGCGCTGAAATGGGTGACTGGCCATGCCTTATTCCTCCCCCAGCTTCGGACCCGACGAATGCGCGCCCTTATCACCTTCTTTCAGCGTGTGAGCCGCGACCTTGGCCGCTTCCTTCGCGTGCCCCCGTCCTGACGAAGCTGTTGGTTGGCCCGCCCTTGCGGCGGGTGCACCAGTCGTTCGTCCGCTGGCGCCGCCCGCGCTGGAGAGCTGATCCGCAGGTAAAGCACGGGACGCAGTGCCCACGGTCGAAGACGCGCCCGTAAGCGATGCTGCAAGCGATTTCCGGCGCGGGACTGCAGATAATAGTCGCGCTTGGGGAATGCTTCCGCGATCAGGCGAACCTGAGTGTCGTTCAAGCCAAACCGGCGATAGGTCTCGGTCTGGGTCGGCTCCAGCGCACGGGGGTTCGGCAGGAATATTCGACTTGGACAGGATTCGATGATCGCAGGTGCGATCTGGCTGTCGGCGATATCGGCCAGTGACTGGGTCGCGAAAATGACGGCGACGTTCTTCTTGCGTAGCGTCTTCAGCCATTCGCGAATGCGGCTCGGCGTCCGCGTCCAGGAAACGACCGTACGGTCCTTCAAGCGTGTAGGGCTGCAGCGCCTGCCGCAACGCGTCGCGGGCAAGCAGCGCCACGAGCCCGGTCATCGTCCGCTGCGAGACCGGCGCAGAACCGAGGCTCCTTAGCGCCGACCAGAGCGTCTCCTTGACATCGGGCGTCATGGTCACGCCCTCATGGGCGAGCACGCCGCAGAGCCAGTCGAGCGCCCAGAGCCTCGCCCCTTCCTCCGCGACATCTTTGAGCGGCTGAAACGCGATGCCGCCCTTGGCGCCGAGCTCATACCAGGCGCCCGACAACGCAAGCGTGGTCGCCCGTGCCGACCGCCCCTTGTCAAACGTGATCAATCGGGCGTTCGGGTATCGACGGAATTGAAGCGCGAGCATCGATAGCAGGACCGATTTGCCCGCCCCCGTGGGGCCGACAATGATCGTGTGCCCGACGTCGCCGGCGTAGAGCGACAGACGAAATGGGGTCGCGCCCTTGGTCTTGGCGACCAGGAGCGGCGGGCCATCAAGGTGCTCGCACCGCTCAGGTCCAGCCCACACTGCCGACAATGGGCACATGTGGGCGAGATTCAGCGTGTGGACGATCGGCTGGCGGATGTTGGCATAGGCTTGCCCCGGCAGGCCGCCGAGCCAAGCCTCGACCGCGTTGACGCTCTCCCGGACGGCCGTAAACCCGCGGCTATTGATCACCCGCTCGACCGCGCGGATCTTCTCGTCCGCTTGATGCGAGTCCTCGTCGCTGACGGTAACGGTCGTGGTGATGTAGCCGAAGGCAACCAGATCGTCGCCAAGCTCGGAGAGAGCTGCATCGGCGTCGAGCGCCTTGTTGCTGGCGTCGGTATCGAGCAGCGCCGCCTGCTCGTTGAACATGACTTCCTTCAGAATTGCGGCAAGCGACTTGCGCTTGGCAAACCATTGCCGCCGGTAACGCGACAGTGTCGCGTTCGCCTGCGTGCGGTCCAGCGGAATAAACCGGGTCGCCCAGCGGTAGGCGACGCCAAGTCGGTTCAGTTCATCGAGCAGGCCCGGAAAGGTGACGTGCGGAAACCCAAGAACGGTGAGCGCACGAAGATGGCTTCGTCCGATCGCGGGCGACAATCCACCGGTCAGCGGCTCATCGCTCAGGAAGCAATCGAGATAAGCCGGGATTTTCGGAACGCTGACCGGGTGACGCTTGGTCGAGACGCAGCTATGAAGATAGGTGAGCGTCTCCTCATCGTTGAGCGGCCATATCTCGGGCAAGACCGACGAGAGCAGATCGATCGCCCGGTCGGTTTCCTGGACAAACCGCTGGAGATGTTCCCGATAGCCTTTCTGGTTGCTGTCAAATCTCTGCTGGCCATCAATCTCGCCGGCATGGATGGCGCTTTTCTTAGGACTTTCGATCGATTGATCGCGACGAATGCGCTTCCCCTTTCCCGCAACGCTATGCCTCTCATTCGGGCGCTCGAGAAATAAACCTTCGAGGCGCGAGACCCTTTCGGCAGGCGGCAGGTACATCAAGGTCAGATGCAGCACGCTCTCGAAATGCTGCCCGTCGGGGCGTGACGGATCCTCCCATGCCACCCCAGCGGCGCCTTCAAAAGCGGCCCGCCGCTCCTCATCCACCAGCCAGGACACAGGATCTGGAAATTCCGACCTCGGATATTCGCCAGTCGGGATACGCGTGGCATCAAAGAAGAGAGCCCAGCCTGAGCCGAAACGCTTGAGGACGTTGTTGACGCGTGAGGCGACACTCATCAGCTCGGCCTCGGTCGCGCTGTCGAGGTCCGGTCCGCGGTAGCGTATCGTCCGTTGGAAGCTGCCATCCTTGTTCAGGACAACGCCCGGGGCGACTAGGCATGCCCATGGCAGCCAATCGGCCAGCCGATACGCATGGCCGCGGTATTCTTTCAGGTTCAGCATGCGAGCCGCCCTTTGTGCTTGGTGTGGCGGATGGCGACTTCGACGAAAGCCGGATCGCGCTTGGCGAGCCACACGGCCGTGCTGTGGCCGATCACCCACAGCACGAGCCCTGCGAGCCAAAGTCGCAAGCCGAGCGCCAGCACGGCGGACAAGGTCCCGATCAGGATGGCGGCCGCACGCGGCGCGCCGCCGATCAGAATCGGTTCGGTCAGTGACCGGTGAAGCACGAGTTCAAAACCATCGGGGCGCATTAGATCAGTGCTCCGCCACCGAACGAGAAGAACGAAAGGAAGAAGGAGCTCGCCGCAAAAGCGATCGAAAGGCCGAACACGACCTGGACCATCTTGCGGAACCCGCCGGAGGTGTCGCCGAAGGCCAGCGATATGCCGGTCACGGTGATGATGATGACGGCGACGATTTTTGCGACCGGTCCCTGCACGGATTCCAGGACACGCTCGAGCGGGGCTTCCCACGGCATGCCTGAACCGGCGGCGTGCGCCGCCGTGACGCTGAGAAGCATGCAGGCCGAGGCAGCGCCAAGCTCAATCAAGGGACGCCCGCCGATCGAGCAGGAGCCACGCAGGCGCGAACGCGCGTTGAGACGTAGTCGAATGGACATTATGCAGTCTCCTTCAGGTCATGGGCGGTGAGAGATGTTTGGAAGTCCGGGCGGAGTTTCGAGCAGGTAGTCGCCTGACGGATCGAGGCCTTTGAGCTCGGCAACGGCCTCGATGCGCCGTGCGGGACCCCGTCCCTTGATGAAAACAATGACGTCGATCGCCTCGGCGATGAGCCGGCGCGGCACGGTTGCGACCGCTTCTTGAATGAGTTGTTCGATCCGGTAGAGCGCAGCGCGTGCCGAGTTGGCATGGACCGTGGCAATTCCGCCGGGGTGGCCCGTATTCCAGGCCTTCAGCATGTCGAGGGCTTCGGCGCCTCTGACCTCGCCGACGATGATGCGGTCGGGCCGCAAGCGCAGCGTGGAGCGGACGAGATCGGCAAGGCTCGCCACGCCCGGCTTGGTCCGGAGCGTCACGGCATCCTTTGCTTCGCAGCGCAGCTCTCGGGTGTCCTCGATGATGACCACCCGCTCTTCGAGGCCGGCGATCTCCGCTAGAAGCGCATTGGCAAGCGTCGTCTTGCCCGACCCGGTGCCGCCGGCAATCAGGATGCTGCGCGCCTCACTGACCGCGGCCGTCAGCACCTTTGCCATTAGCAGTGAGGCAATCTGCGCCTTGACGTAGTCGGACAGACGGAACGTGGTCGTTGCGGGCTTGCGAATGGCAAAGCAAGGCGCGAGCGAGACCGGCGGCAAGACGCCTTCAAAGCGTTCCCCCGTTTCGGGGAGTTCCGCCGAGATGATTGGCGAGGAACCGCTGGCTTCCGCCCGCACGTGGCTCGCAACCAGCCGGATGATCCGCTCGGACTCCTGCGGCGTCAGAACGACGCCGGTGTCCGCGCGGCCCGTGCCATGCCGGTCAAGCCAAAGCTTCCCATCGGGATTGACCATGACCTCGACGACATCGGCTTCCTCCAAGGCGAGCGCGATCGCCGGTCCCATGGCGGTCCGCAGCATGCCGCGACGCCGTTCGCGGGTCTCTGGCGAGAGGAGATCAGACATTGCCGACCTCCTCTCGCCCTGCCGGAGAATGCTCCGGCGGCTCCCCCGCCGCGTTCTGCGCGCGGGATCCTGTGTCGCCGGGTTGGGCTGCGCCCAGAGGGGCGCCCTCCTCGAGGTTCCGCATGAAGAGATCCGGCTTCGAGGCGCTGACGCGGTCCATGACGTCGGCGACAAGCCGGCCGCCGGAGGCGACGCGTTTGCCGACCTGGGCGACAAACATCTCGAACCGCTCGCGGCCGAGCGCTCGCGCTGCATCCTGATCTTGGGAAGGCAGCGGCGGCGTTATGGTCAGGTAGTAGCGGATGAAGAGCGCGATGGTCTCCGCCAGGACGCTCACGTCACGGTCGGCGCCTTCCAGTTGCCGGCTCATCCGGTCTAGCCTTCGGATCAGCGCCGCATCGCCGCTGGTGTCACGCTCGGGGTTGAGAAAGCGATCCAGCGCAGCCTCGACAATGGCTGACTTGTTGGCTCCGGGACGCTTGGCTGCGAGTTCGAGCCGTTGCGCCACGCTATCGCTGACATAGGCCGACAGTTTCGGTTTCATCGGGATACTCTTCAGAACGAAGGGAGAAGATCGTCGTCGTCGCGGGTGACGGCATGGGCGCGGCGTACGGTGCTTGACGCGCTTGCAGCCTGCTGCATCTGGCTGCGGTCGGCGGCGACGTCGGACTCGTCGTCGAGCAATCGCTTCTCGAAGGCGCGAGGTTCGCTCACTGCCGGTGCAGTCTCGTCGAACAACAGCAATTGCTGCTTGAGGCCGCCTTCCTCGCCGCCCGTCTGCATGAGCTCGCGATATGGCAGGGTTGCGAGGCGAAGGTCGGTGGTGCGCACTTCGCCGCGCCAATCGTCAGTGCGGACCGGCGGCCGGTCGGCATACTCGTCGTCCGCCAAGAATGGTGGCTTGCGCAGACGGTTGACGAAGTTTGCGTCCTCATAGTGCCGCAGCTTGATCGCCCGGACTGGTGCAAGGCCGGACACCAGCACGATGGCCTGGTCGGGCGGCAACTGCATCACTTCGCCTGGCGTCAGCAAAGGACGCGCGGTCTCCTGACGACTGACCATGACATGGCCAAGCCAGGGAGCCAGCCGATGACCGGCATAGTTGCGCTGTGCGCGTAGTTCCGTTGCGGTGCCGAGGGCGTCTGAAATCCGCTTGGCGGTGCGCTCGTCGTTGGCGGCGAATGCGATGCGGACGTGACAATTGTCCAGGATCGCGTTGTTCTCGCCGTACGCCTTTGCGATCTGGTTGAGCGACTGCGCGATCAGATAGGCGCGGATGCCATAACCGGCCATGAACGCGAGCGCGCTTTCGAAGAAGTCGAGCCGGCCAAGTGCGGGAAATTCGTCCAGCATCATCAGGAGCTGGCGGTGCGTGCGGTCACCTGCCTTGGTGTGCAGCGTCTCGGTTAGCCGCCGACCGATCTGGTTGAGGATCAGTCTGATCAGCGGCTTGGTACGGCTGATGTCCGACGGCGGAACAACGAGATAGAGCGTGACCGGCTTGTCGGCACTCACGAGGTCGGCGATGCGCC
The DNA here is from genome assembly GCF_043638955.1 of Bradyrhizobium sp. 31Argb. Lineage (NCBI taxonomy): Bacteria > Pseudomonadati > Pseudomonadota > Alphaproteobacteria > Hyphomicrobiales > Nitrobacteraceae > Bradyrhizobium > Bradyrhizobium sp. 31Argb. The sequence goes on from NZ_JBEGDB010000190.1 coordinate 11,096, forward strand.
AATCACAGTATTCGGTGTTTCGGCTGACGACGGGATCACGGTAGAGCCCGAGAAAGCTCACAGCGGTCGAGAGAACGCCTGAGCGCTCGTTTTCGGACTTGTTGAGCAGCTCTCGTGCGGTCGCGGCGACCACGGGGTGCACCTTAGGCTCGGCCTCAGTGCCGAGATGATTGGTCGCCAGCATGATCCTGAGCGTCTTCTCAAAGGACTGCGCAGGATCGGCCAGGATCTCGGTGACGCGGGTGAGCGTCTTCTTCTCTTCCGCGTAAAGGACGTGAAGAATGACGCCGACCAGCAGCGAATGACTGGTCTTTTCCCAATGGGTTCGGCGTTCAAGCGCCCCTTCGGGGTCGACCAGGATGTCGGCGATATTCTGGACGTCGCGGACTTCGGCCGCTCCTTTGCGCACCTCAAGCAGCGGATTGTAGCGGGCGCTTCTGGAATCGGTCGGATTGAACAAGAGGCAGTGCGAAAACGTCGAACGCCAACCGGAGGTCAGTTCCCAGTTCTCGCCCTTGATGTCGTGCACCACCGCAGACGAGGTCCACGACAGCAATGTGGGCAACACCAGCCCCACTCCCTTGCCCGACCGGGTCGGTGCAAAGCACATGACGTGTTCCGGTCCGTCGTGGCGCAAATAGTTGTTTTCGAGGCGACCTAGAAACACGCCCTTCGATGCGAACAGGCCGGCCGCCTTGATCTCCTTCGACGTCGCCCACCTTGCCGAGCCGTAAGTCGTCACCAATTGGCTCTGGCGCGCGCGCCACACCGAATTGACGATTGCAAACAGCGCGCCTGCGATGCCGCCGGCTGCCGCAATGGCTCCGCCCTCCTCGAAGATCTCGGGCGCATAGGCCTCATAGGCGAACCACATCGCCAGGGCAGATAGACGGGGTAGCCGACGAACAGGAACCAGGGTTCGCCAAGGCGCTGCTGATAGCCGAGAGCTGCAGCCGTCCATTGCGTCGCGCCCCAGGTCGACACCATGACGATGCCGAGCACGACGGCGATCTGACCGACATAGATTTTTGCTGGAAACATCCGGCTCGCCCCACTTGCTCACGCGACGCGAGCGGCGCGATGAAAGCGGCGGATGCGCTTTGCGTTCAATCGAAATAAAAATCGCGTCCGGGAAGCAGGAGCAACGTTGATCAGGCGTGCGACGGCGAGAAGGATCTGCATCCGGTCTCGGCGAGGATGATCCAGCGCTTCAACAGAAGGTGAGCGATCCGCTCAAACTGGATGATCCTTGATGCGCTCAGGAGCGTGCGGGACGCAGGTTGCGGAGACCAGCGACGGACCGAGCCAAAGCGCCAATTCTAGGCCGGACGCACCGATTCGGCCTCAAACTCAGGGTTATGCTCGTTATACTCATCTTGCAATGTGAGTATAAGCCGGCTGGACGTCGGGTTCCGCCCCTATTATACTCACTCCGCGCACTGAGTATAATGGCGGAACCGACCATGCCTGCCCCTTCCCTGGTTGCCCAAACGACCTATGCCGAGCTGCTGGAGCGCACCGCCAATGCCGCTTTCCAGGAGGCCTTCGCTGACAACGGCTCGTTCACGGCCAAGAGCATCAATGGCCGCAAATACTGGTACTTCCAGACCGGCACTGGCACTGAGCGGTCGCAGCGCTATGTCGGCCCGGAGACGCCAGAACTCCTGGAGCGCATTGCCCACCACAAGGAGGTCCGCGAGGACGAACGCGAGCGCCGCGCGCTCGTATCCACCCTTGTCCGCTCGTTCAGCTTTCCTCGCCCCATTCCCGAGATCGGCGACGTCATAGCAGCGCTCGCCAAGGCCGGCGTGTTTCGGCTCCGTGGCGTGCTCGTTGGAACGATCGCCTATCAGACCTATGCCGCCATGCTCGGCGTTCGCCTCTCCTCCGGCTCGCTGCAGACCGGCGACGTCGACATTGCCCAATTCAAGAACGTCTCGGTCGCGGTCGAGGATTCCACGCCGCCCGTTCTGGAGGTGCTGAAGGAGGTCGACAAATCCTTTCGCGCCGTTCCTCATACCGCCGACGGCCGCCGCGTGACCAGCTATGCCGCCAAGGGCGGCTTGCGCGTCGACTTTCTCACGCCCCACCAGGGCAAGGAGACCGGCCGCCCCCAAAAGCTGCCCGCCCTGAATACGGACGCCCAGCCGCTGCGCTTCCTGGATTTCCTGATCCGCGATCCCCAGCCAGCGGTCATCCTGCACGGCCCCGGCATCTACGTGCACGTGCCGGCTCCGGCGCTCTATGCCGTCCACAAACTCATCATCTCCCGCAGGCGCCCGGAAGGGTTTGCAAAGCGCGATAAGGATCTGCAGCAGTCCGAGGCCTTGCTTTCGGCCCTGGCTGAAAAGCGTCCCCACGAGCTGAAATCTGCTTGGGAGGAAGCGCATGGCCGCGGCCCCAAGTGGCGTCAATTGATGCTCGAAGGGCTGTCGTTGCTTACGGCCACCGTTCGGGACGCGGTGCTCAAGACCATTGGCTCACCTCGCTCGATCATTCCGGGCATCGATCTTTCCTTCGACAATCCGCCTGCTCGCTATGATTTCAGCCGCGACGTCGTGACATTCCAGGGCCAAGCGCTCGGCGGCGTGGTCAATTGCGCGGTCAGCCGCGAAGCGCTCGACGACCATTTCGATGCCGATGGGCTCGGACAGAATGGTCGGGTGGAAGCGTTCCTCAAGAACAGGTCGAGGATTGAGGAGATCGCTCGCGCCAAGTATCTCTCCTCGCCGGTCGATGAGCCCGGTGCCGTCCTGGTCAAGACATCCGACGTCGAGAGTTTTTCGACGCGACGAGCCCCCAAACGAAAGTAAGTCCCCCGTCATCGTCCAATTCCGCGCTTGATGCCGATCGACCAGGATATGCCCTCCCCGCCGACCTGGCCCGTGACCAATTGCCCGCGCGCTCGCTCGAGCACCGGCCGCCAGGGCACAAGCACGAACTCGCGGGATCGTTCGATCAGGGCGAACCGCCCGCTGTTCAGCGTCAGCATGCGCCGGTAGACTCCGTCGACCTTGTCGCCGGCCCTGACATCGAAATGTTCAAGGCCGGTGCGCGCGGATATCTCAGCGGCAGTCCACGCCAACTCGCGCGCTTCGAGCGTCTCGAGCATGTTCCGGGCAAAACGCATCTGGCCACCTTCCTCTCGCGCCAGCCCCTGCTCGATCAGCCATTGCCGTCTTGTTCGGAGCGCTGCCTCCACCTCCGCCCCAAAGCCGGTCGATGCGAGCTCATCGGGCTCCTTCCCAACGAGCTTGCGATCGAGCCAGGTGGCACCCAGCGCCTGCGGCAGATCCTCGAGCCTTTGCCATGACAGCACCGCGACCCGCACCGGATTGCGCGTTTGCTGGAGCTTCTCGTACTGGAGCGCCCGACCCAGATAATCCCGTCCCACGCTCCAACTGCCATCGGCAAGCCGGCCGACCAACCCCTCGCGCCGCATCGCCTCCAGGCGCCGCACGTGTGATCCGACATATTCGCCCGATGCTTGCGGATCGAATTCTCGATGCGCACGATCGCTGTAGATGCCACCATGGCGGGCGGCGACGCTAGCGATCGTGCGATCGATTGCGCGCGGTTCAGCGACGCGCGACCTAAGCTCCAGAATCGTGTTCCGGACAGGCACTTCTTCGTTGGGACGAAGGCTACCAAGCTCGACATAGTGCGTTCGTCCGTCCACCCCGTCGATCACGACATAGCGACGTTCCGTCAGTTCATCCGCAAACCCCTCGCCGACGACCCGGCCGACCAGGCGATGCGCGCTTCCTTCCGGATCGAAGATCGCATAGTCGGCCGCCGCCCGCGTAACTCCTGCCGCGGCCATCTCGCGGTGCATGGTTTTGATGATGTCGCCGCGTTCCCCCATCCGTCTGAGCTTGGGCTCCAGCTCGGGATTGATCTGCCAACGACCGGGCTCGCTCTCCTCGGCCAAACCCATCCGCCCCAGGGCTCGTAGCCGTCCGATACGGGCCGCTTGCCAGGCAGGTTCCCGTCCATACAGCGCACCCAACTCAAGAACTCCGTCCGGAGCATCTCGCAGGATACTCCGGTCGAGCCGCGTCAGCCGCTCGGCCGTGATCTCCTGCTGAAGCTTGCGCGCGACCTCGATATCGGTTTCAGGACCGAGCTCTCGAGTGATCAACGCCGCCGCCCGCGACCGAAAGCCGTGAGCGATATAGTCGCGTGCGATAACGAGGTCGTCTCCTTCACCGTCCTTGCCGCGGAGGACGATGTGGGTATGGGGATGGCCGGTGTTGAAATGATCGGCAGCGACCCAGTCGAGCCTGGTGCCGAGGTCCTGCTCCATCTGCCGCATGAGGTCGCGGATGAAGGGTTTCAAGTCCGCCAGCTCCACACTATCCTCCGGCGCCACGATGAACCGGAACTGGTGGCGATCGCCTGCGCTGCGTTCCGCGAAGGCCTTGGCGTCGGCGCGATCGTTGCCGGCGTCATAGAGCTCCCCTGGCTCGCCCTCGCGTGTGACGCCGTCGCGCTGGACGTATCGCAGGTGGGCTCGCACGGCGCCTAGGGTCTGTTGGGATTCAGGATTCTCATTCGTGCTTGGCTGTGATTCAAGCTTTGGATGGAACGATTCGTTTT